>JAYEHE010000319.1:0-2396 GCA_034659415.1 Candidatus Zixiibacteriota bacterium
GTTTTTTCAATCCAATTCCGAAGGGACAATTATTGATTTTATCCATGCCAAAGCAACTGATGCTAACGGTTTGATTATCAATCCGGGAGCTTATACTCATTATAGCTATGCTATAAGAGATGCGATAAGTTCTGTTGATATTAAAACA
The DNA here is from genome assembly GCA_034659415.1 of Candidatus Zixiibacteriota bacterium. Taxonomy (GTDB): domain Bacteria; phylum Zixibacteria; class MSB-5A5; order GN15; family FEB-12; genus QNAD01. Next base: position 149 of record JAYEHE010000319.1, read on the forward strand.
GTTGAAGTTCATTTGTCCAATATATATAATCGGGAAGAATTTCGTAAAAAATCCGTTATTGCTCCGGTCTGTTTTGGTCATATTGTAGGGTTTGGTTATTATGGTTATGCGATGGCATTATCATATTTTGCCGAAAAATCTTGAGGTTATTATGAAATTTGTGAAAATATTTATTATTCTGTTATTACTTACAACTCAATCTGTTATTTCAGCTGATATTGAAGTTCTTATGGATACATTGGAGCAAAAATTAGAATGGCTTAACTATCGTCTTAATTTGGAGCAATGGGATCATTATACCAAAGGACAAGCCGATTCGTTAGATTTTTATCAAGAACTTTACAATGATTTGACCTCGAACCCTGAAATTTCTTTGCAGTTGCAGAGAGATAAAAAAAATCTTACTGATGCACAGGATCTGCGCCGTTGGGATATATTAAATGATTTATTCAGTTCCGGTGATGTGGGGGTATCACATGAAATTTCAAAACTGGTAGATTCTTTGTCATCTATTGAAGTTAATTATAGAGCTGTTTATAACGGCGAAAAGAAACAAGCTAACGAATTATACAAAATTTATCGTACTGCAAGTAATCGTGGCGATAGAGAAAATGCTTATCGGGCGTATGTTTCAGTAGGGAATAAATTAGCCGAAGGACTAAGCCAGTTAATTAGACTTCGGAATCAACAAGCAAAAAAGAATGGGTACAGTAATTATTTTTCATATTCTTTTAAGCAACAGAATCTTGATATTGATGAATATAAAAATTTACTTGAAAGGTTAGACCAACTTAGCCAATCTCCTTATCGGGCTATACTGGCATCGGTAAGAAATAAATTGAGCTATAATGAACTGCAGATTTGGGACTTAGGTTATGCTTATGCTGACATAAATCGTGAACTGGATAGTTACTTCCCAGTTGAATCCCAGCTCTCTTTTATCAAGCAGGGACTTAAAGGGATTGGTATCAATATTGATAAAATGCCGATTTATTTTGATTTGGACTCTCGCGATGGCAAATCACAGTTTGCTTTTGCTTTTCCTGTAAAACCTCCACATGATTTGCGAGTGATGGCTAATTTAATTGAAGGGCATTACAGTACCCGTATTTTGCATCATGAGATTGGGCATGCAATTCATTTTGCTCTGATTAGTCAGGACAATAATTTATTCCGAACCGAACTGTCCGGGATATGGTCTGAAGCTATGGCGCAGATTTTTGCAGGAATGTGCGAAGAGCGTTTGTGGCTTGAGAAGTATGCAAAAGTTCCATATGCGGTAGCTCGTTCATTCATTAAATCCAAAAAAGAAGCTGATATTATATATCTTCGCACTCAACTGATGCGACTGCAGTTTGAACTGCAAGCTTATACCAATCCTAATCGGGATTTGAATAAATTATACTGGGAGTTGTTTGAAAAATATTTGATGCTTCCAAAACATGAAGATTTAAAACCGTGGGCGTCGTTGTTTTATTATATTACTCATCCTGTCTATATGCAAAACTATCTCTATGCAGATATGGTAAAAGCTCAGACCTATGCTTATCTTGAGAAGAATTATGAATCGGTAGTAGATAATAAAATGACTAAAGCGTTTCTGGTTCAGAATTATTTGCGGTTTGGCAGCAGGTATCAATGGGAAGAGCTTCTGAGGCGTGGCACCGAAGAAAAACTAAACCCTGAATATTTTATCCAAGGTTTAGGATTGTAAGTTATTTATAGTCCTCTCTGATGGGATAGAAAATATCAATTACTTCGCAGTCGGTTATTGCTTTACCTTCGTGAAGAACTTCGGAGGGAATAACAGCAGGATGACCGGGGATTAAAACTCGCTTGACGCCATCTATTGATAGTTCCAATTCACCTTTGATAATATTCGTTACCTGTTCATGTACATGAGAATGTTCGGGCAAAATTGAACCAGCACGTATTTTCCAGTAAGCCATAGTCATATTTTTCGTATGAATCATTTTGACTCGAAAGCCGGGGATAAGTTCACGTTCTTCGATATTGTCTAAATTATAAAAAGTCATATTTCCTCCATTGTTTTATGAAAAATAAAGCGAGATTCAAATTGTAATTCAACAAAAGAATTGGTGGGCTGTTGATTTGTCATTCCTGTGAAAGCTGTAAGCGTGCTGAAAGCGTGCGGTGGGGGTACAATATTTACGGATTTGTCTCTTTTGTTTGCAGATACATCTTTTTTATATTTTCTTTTTCCTGTCATTCCCGACTCCGATCGGGA
>JAYEHE010000320.1:0-2396 GCA_034659415.1 Candidatus Zixiibacteriota bacterium
TACAAGAAAGATACACGACTCCATGCGTAATCGAGAGTTTGATCGGTTGCGATTAACATAGATTGACACATGGACCTGAGAGTAAACAATCCGCAACAAATAGAATACTTCTGTCTCATCATAATAAAAAGAAAATAAATAACTTACTAAAACGCATTGACCGTTTATTTAAATAAATACTGCGTCAAATATGTAGAATTAGTACAATTAGGTGAATAAATGATAGCAATACTTGGTAATGATATTATTAACTTTATTGTAGTTGCTGTTAATTTACACTAACTTTTGACATACACCCCTAGTGTCCATTTGGTGTCCATCTCAGGTCAAAAACCTTCAAAAAACATTAAAAACAATCAAAAAATATCAAAAGGAATTTCTTCGTAAGTTTTTGATAGAAAGCGTAATACAAAGAATAACAGTAACTTACAAAAACAGCTTGACCGTGTCCGGGGTTCAAGTCCCTGCACCGCTATAAATTACGAAAGTTATGCTGTCCCTAATAGTTATATCTCAAATTTAAATAAATTAATCATATAGAGGCATATCTGTGAAGAAAATTAAAAATATAAAATAAGCCAAAATTTCCCTCTGTCTATTTTTTTAAGTTCTCTCTGTGGCAAAAATATTTTTAGTTTAAATATAAATATATAAATTATTGAAGAGAAATAGTTATAATGTTAATGATTTGATAAAATGAGATTAGAGAGGATTTGTTATGGTAAAATATATTATCAATTTAATTTGTCTAACAATAGTTGTCCTGTTAGCTTCTGAGAAATGTTCAGCGTGCACTAATCTGTTGGTAACCAGAGGAGCCTCTGCAGACAGTTCGGCAATAATCACTTATACCTGCGATGCGGAATTTCACCCAATTCTGGAGTACAGTCCTGCGTCAGATCACCAAGAGGAAGATTCAGTTGAAATAACTGATTGGTATGGCAATGTTCGTGGTAAAATTCCTCAAGTAAAACATACTTATGCTGTAGTAGGTCTAATGAACGAACATCAATTAGCTATCAGCGAAACAACTTTCGGTGGGCGAGAGGAACTTCGCAACCCCGATGGTTTATTACATTATTGGGATATGATGAAGCTTGCACTTGAACGAGCAAAAACTGCCCGCGAAGCAATTAAGGTAATGACAAGTCTTGTTGATAAATATGGTTATCGCTCAAGTGGAGAAACATTTTCAATCGCCGATACCAAGGAAGTTTGGATTATGGAAATGATTGGTCCGGGTACTGATGGGGAAGGAGCACACTGGGTAGCTTTGCGTATTCCGGATGGATATATATCCTGTCATGCAAATAAAGCACGTATTGGTGAATTCCCGCTTGATGATTCAAAGAACTGTTTATATTCAGAGGATGTTATTTCATTTGCCATTGAAAAGAATTATTATGATCCTGAGTCAGGAATACCATTCCAATTCTGTGAGGCTTACTGTCCATCAACACCAAAGAATAAGCGTTATGCTGATTCAAGGGTTTGGTCAATCTTTCGTCGCTCGGCACCATCGAAAAATTTTTCACCCGACTATCACAGAGCAGTAACAGATGCAGAACCATATCCTTTATGGATTAAGGCTGATAAGAAGCTTTCCCTTTCAGATGTTTTTGATCTGATGCGGGATCACTACGAGGGAACGCCTTATGATATGACCAAGGGAATTGATGCTGGTCCTTATGGAACTCCAAATCGGTGGCGTCCTATGACTTGGCGACCTGACAGTTCGGATACAACTGGTCCTGAATATGCATGGGAGCGTCCTATCTCAACGCAACAGACTGGTTTTTCATTTGTATCGCAGTCACGAGACTGGTTGCCGGATAAAATAGGTGGAGTTTACTGGTATGGTGTTGATGACACTTATACTACTTGTTATTTCCCATTATACTGTGGGATCAATTCCATCCCGGAGTCTTTCACTGTGGGTGAATTGGGATCATTTTCATGGGAATCTGCTTGGTGGGTGTTCAATTTCGTAGCCAACTTTGCCAATCTGAAATACTCATTTATGTTGCCTGAGATTCAGTCGGTCCAAGGTGATATCGAAGGAACATTTCTTGCTCTACAGCCGGCAGTTGAAAATACGGCATTGATGTTGGAACAGTCTGACCCTGAGCTAATGACACGCTATTTGACCGACTATTCAGTGACTCATGGTGAGCAGGTGGTAGATAGCTGGAAGAGATTAGCCGAGCATCTGCTAACAAAATATAATGATGGATACGTCAAGGACGAGAATGGTCGCCCTAAGGGAAGAGGTTATCCTGAAAGTTGGTTGCAAAAAGTAGTGGGTGCACGTCCCTATCAATTTCGTTTGCCTAACGTTGATACAACCATAGCGGAATCGAAATTGGAAGATTAAGAAATAGAAAGCTTGATCGTTA
>JAYEHE010000321.1:0-2394 GCA_034659415.1 Candidatus Zixiibacteriota bacterium
AAGAATTTCATCATAAGATGCCAATTTTTCTTCGATATATTTATAACGTAAATTATCCGTGGCTAAAGATGAAATATTATCTTTAAGATACCCTGATATTTCAAATGAAACAGTTTGGTATTTACCTGCCTCATTTATCTGTTTAGAAACTGAATCTTCTGTTGAATAATTAAAAATAATTAAAAATAGAGCGGCAAATACAAAAATCACTTGAACAATTATAAGACTGCTTATCCTATTAAGAAAACCCTGTTTTTTAATTCTGTTTAACATAGCAATCCTTTATTCAAAGACATAACTTACTCTTCTATTTTTATATTATCGGAAATTTATTTGAAAACTGAAGAAATTCGGTTTGAATTTAATAATATAGGGAGTGGTGGAGGGGGATGCCCGACTCTAACGTCAGGTGGCTGGATACCAGCGCACACCACTCCCATATATATTTTATTACATCGGCAATCGGAGAATTTATATTAGTACGGTTTCAATTCCAGAAACGTATTTGTAAGAACAGCTGAGACACCTAATCTGTCATTAAAAATATAAGAAAATATGTTAATATTAGCAAGCTAAATCGGCAAACCTTTTGACGTTAAAGCAATTAACCAAAATCCAAATCAGCCAAATCTAACTTATTTATAATGTTTTTATGGACCACAAAAAAACATTCTCTAAAAATTTTTATGTTCGGTCAGCAGCTTTATCTTCCAATTCTTCAATATATTTCTCAGCGGCAACTGCAGCCGTAGTTCCATCACCTACTGCATTTGTTATCTGCCTGACAAGTTGTGACCTAACATCACCGCAGGCAAAAATCCCCTTGGTCGAAGTTTGCATATGATTATTGGTCAGAATAAATCCACCTTCATCCTTTTTTAATTCTTCACGGAAAAAATTAGCATTTGGTTTAAAACCAAGATATGGGAAAACTGCACCTACTTCTAATTTACTTGTTTCGCCTGTCTTTACATTTTTAACAGTAAGATCTGTAACTGCCCTATCATTACCATTAATCGATTCAACAACAGAATCCCAAATAAATTCAATTTTTTTATTTTCGAAAGCACGTTGCTGAATAATTTTTTGAGCGCGAAGTTTGTCCCGTCGGTGAATAATAATTACTTTCGATGCAAACTTGGTTAAAAAAGCACCCTCTTCAACTGCGGCATCTCCTCCTCCGACAACAGCAATCACCCTATCCCTGAAAAAAGAGCCGTCACAAATAGCACAATAAGAAACTCCTTTGCCACTGTATTCTTCTTCTCCCGGAATACCTAATTTCATCGGCGACCCACCTGTTGATACAATTATCGTTTTCCCTCGATATATATTCCCTGAGGCGCATCTGGCAACTCTATCATCACCATCACAATATACTTCTTCCACCTCTTCCATTTCAATTTTAAGGCCAAATTTCTTGGCGTGCTCTGTAAATTTCGAGGCTAATTCCGCCCCCTGTATTAAATCAAATCCCAAATAATCTTCAACTTCGCCCGTAAGAGCTATCTGCCCCCCCGGTAAGTATTTTTCCAAACAAACCGCTGATCTTTCTGCACGAGCAGTATATAATCCTGCACAGAGTCCTCCCGGTCCACCTCCAACAATAACTACATCGTACTTTTTCTCTTCAGTCATTCTTTCCCTTCCTTCAAAATATCTTTTTAATCTCTTACAAAATAAAACCTATTTAATATTAAAAAGTTCCTCGTCCAATTTATTTTATTCTTATTCAATTTCCCCTTAAAGATATTTAAAAATTATAAATACTCAAGTTTTTCCAGTCGGACAATAACAATTATTTAATTTTTATAATCCCATCAATAACAGAAATAACAGGTAATTTCTATTTTCACCAATCAATCCCCTTTTGAGCTAAAATTCCCTGCTGATAGGGATGTTTTATCTCTTTCATTTCTGTGACAAGATCAGCTCGTTCAATTAGCCAATCTGGAGCATTTCTTCCGGTAATTACCAGATGGACATTATCGGTAAGATTATCAAAAATTTGTTCAACTTCTTCTTTTGTAACAAGTTTTAAATCAAGAGCAACATTTAATTCATCCAAAACAATCAATTTATGTTCCTCTTTTTTAATAATCTCAATAGCATATTTAATACCCTCCTGAGCGGCTTTAACGTGCTGATTGAAATCTTTGTCATCATCAATAATACCTACAAACCCCTCTCCAACTGTGATTAAATCAACATTTGGTGCAAGCATTTTAATCCCTTCAAGCTCTCCATATTTCCAGTTTCCCTTTATAAATTGGATTATTTTCACTTTCCAATTATACCCAACCGCCCGAATAACCATACCCAAAGCCGCAGTTGTTTTGCCCTTACCATTACCGGTATAGACTATAAGCAAACCTTTTATGTCTTCTTTGTCCG
>JAYEHE010000322.1:0-2393 GCA_034659415.1 Candidatus Zixiibacteriota bacterium
TATAAGAATTGGAAGAATTATCCATAACGGAGATGTTAAGACCAATCCAGCCAAAGCTCCAAATATATCCATACCCCTTTTAACAATCCTGTTAAACATCAATGATATCCCACCTGGTTTAGTTATTATTGAAGGTATAGCATATACGAACAACAAAGACAAACTTAAAAATAAAAGTCCTTTGAAATATTCACAATAGAAAAAGCTCAACGTTTCTTTGAATCCTATGGAAGAACTTGTGGGCTGGTAAGCACGAGCAGTTGAATTTACACCGGTTGCAATCCCCGTTCCAAAAGCCTCACTGGAAATGGAAATTGACGTTTTATTAGTAATATTAGCTTGATTGCTTAATTTATTTGTAATTCTATTATTTTTCATAAACAGCGATTTTAATATAATCCATTATTAATTTAATCATTACACGATATCAAATAGCAATAGAGCAAATTATTTGCCAATTACAGGGTTAGTTTGTGATTTTATTACCGAACGCATCACGGGTATATGTTGCTATGTGGCAACAACATAGACGATGCTTAACGATGTAAAACGAAAAATAATATAACGTTCATTGATTTTGTTCAGAATTTATACAATTCTGTTAAATATGAAGCATATAACCTGCAACTAATTGCGTATCATAGTGCAAAAAAGTAATTAAATAGGGAATATTAGTATTATTATTCGAATAAATACTTAAAAGAAAATTGGTGTAATACTTCAGAAGAATACTTTTCTTTTAAGGAAATTGAGTAATCTACCAGAGCATTATTGAATTTACTGCCCAATCCAAAATTCAAACCGGAATTTGAACTTCGATCATCAACATCCAAATTCAAATTATAGCCAGTTCGAATAAAATACTTATCATTAAAATTATATTCAAAACCTGATTTTATGAAGGAATTCCCATAAGCTCTTCTTTCAAATTCAATAGAAGATAACATTTGATTTTCAAAGAATTTCCCGGTGATGCCTAATGTAGCAGACAGAGGAAGTCTTTCCTCAACATTTTCAAATTTAATTTTTGTACCAAAATTTCTTACCACAGCGGCTATTGAATATTTTTGTTCAGTATATTTTACCCCAAAATCTACCGCAAAAGCATTTCCTGAAATTTGATCTAATTTTTCATTGATATATTTCAGGTTGGTTCCTACTGAGATTTTATCGTTGACCATATATGCTCCGCCAAATCCAAGAGCCATATCATAAGCGGTTAAGTCATCCGTTCTTTCCCCTAACTCATTATAACCCTCAATTGTGCCATAGCCAAGATATGTAATAAATGCTGACAAAGAAACATTTTCATTTACTTGAATAACTCCGGCTCCATATTCCAAGTTTATATCCTGGAACAAAGATATATGACTTACTATAATTTCGCCTTTATTGGGCTGAGCAATTCCAGAAGGATTCCAATAGACTGCTTCGGCACCTGATGCAATCGATGTAAATGCTCCACCCATCGAAGATGACCTTGCACCCAAATTGATAGATAGAAATTCTGCCGCTGTTCGCCCACCTTTAGAAACAGCTAATGATTTTTCAGGTGTTATAAAACCAAAGGTTGCACCCAACAGAAAAATTATACTCAAATTATATAGGAGTTTATACATATACTTTCAATTCCTTGTAAATCAAAATTATTATTATACTTCTTCCTATATCGGAATGAGTATATCAAATACTTATAATAATAAGTATCTTAAATACTTTATTGTACAATCTGTTTCAATTTTCAACAAAAATTATCGATTTGAACAAAATTTAGTATCGAGAAATTATTTTAGTCTCTCTTTCATCTTCTGAAAACGCTCTTCACCAAAAGTCAAATCAGATTTGAGAGGCATGTAAGCCTGTATGTCTTTTTTAGTATTATTGATTCTTTCCTGCGTATCAGGATGAGAACTGGATAATTGCTCAAAAACATTTGATGTTTCCCCACCCTTCTCAGCAAGAATATTAAACATAGAGACCATTCCATTAGGATGATACCCAGCTGCTATCATATAGTTAAGTCCAAAATTATCTGCTTCCCTCTCATTATCACGGGAGTATGATGCAAACTTTAACCCAACCGCTGTACCTATTGCAGTTTGAATAATTTGGCTGTTATTATCACCTAAAATTAGTTGCGATACTAAAGAAACACCCATTGCCGCTTGCACCCGCTTAATACTATGACGTGCAACCACGTGAGATATTTCATGAGCCACAACCGAAGCCAATTCCGCCTCGTTTTTCATCTCTTTAATTATGCCAGTATAAAAATACAGATACCCTCCCGGAGCGGCAAAAGCATTTATCTGGTCGGAATCAATAACTGCGAAATGGTATTTTAAATTTTTGCGGTCAGATACGTTAACAATTTTCTGTCCTATTTCAGTGAT
>JAYEHE010000323.1:0-2381 GCA_034659415.1 Candidatus Zixiibacteriota bacterium
ATTATTGTGGCTGGCCCCAAATAACACTCCTCTTGTCCTGCTTTTGCGTAACTATTTACACAAATGAGAAAAATTACGCTAATTGTAATAAAGGGTGTTGAAAACGACGGTCAAAATTGAATTAAGATAGATTAATTTCAGTTATTTAAAGCTTGCAAAAGCCTCTGTTTAAGTGTATTATTCAAAATACAAAGCTTACTAAGAATAAATACACTAAACAGAGGCAATATGCATAAAAAAAATATCAAACGATTAGTCAAAAAGCAACTGAAATATAACCATCCACACTGGAAAAAAATGCAAAAGAAAGCCAAAAAAATATTACTCGATCAAGTCACAAAAGAAGTAATGGCTGATTATGATTTTACCCAGACTTTAAATATTCCCATAGAAGAACTCACAGGTATCGAAGATCAAATGCCTTCTAAAGGAATTAGAACTCTTAAAGAAATGGCTGATTATATTAAGAATTTTCATAGTGGTAAGCTTTTTATATTAGATAACAAAAGAAGACCCTTCCCCGAAATAGTAGATATAGAGCTAAAATTCATTGATGACCTTTTGGATAATGAAATTATCAACAGTCTTCTTGCGCCTGAAGGCTATACAGCCTCCCATAGAGATATACATCCATACCAGTTGTTTAGAATGGAAATCTTAAAAGTCATAAAGTATCCTGAAATAAGTTACAGGAAATTTTGTACTCAAGAGTATTTTGGCAGAGAAAGGCAACAAAATAGAAGATTTGTCGGGTTGCCTTTGAATACAAAAAAAACAATTCATCACACAGAACTGTGTCATTTTAGAACTGGGTTATCTTTTTCGCAACTGATGAATATCCTTATCTATATTCTTCATTATTTATATAAATCAGGGTGCCTGGAAAGTTCTGTAGTGCATGGAATAGATTCAACAGAGCTCCCTTCCGAAATCAACTATCCCTTGTGCATAATAAATGTCAAAGGTAAAAAAGTCCGCATTTACTCTGACCCTGACTGTGATTGTGGAAAACGTAGAAATAAAAGAGATAAATCACAGTATATTATTGGTTATCGAATGCACACTCTGACAGCGATCAATCCTTCAACAGGGCATAGTTTTCCATTGGTTTCTCTTGTTGGAGCAGCTAATCACCATGATCGTCTTTTTTTAACTCCTTTGATCAAACTGGCGCAGGCAATGGGCATTGATGTAAAACTGTTGACAGCGGATCAGGCATATCATGACAGCGATGGTTCTGTTTTGAAAAATACTGGGGTTTATGTTGTAGCACCCCCATCGGAACAGGCTGGTCTTCCCGACAATGTTGTGAAATTTCCAGTTCGAATTACCTGCAATGATTTTTGTGAAATCCCAATGAGTACCTTGGGGTGTTCACAAAAAGGTCACGAATTCGGATGCAATGCCCAGCCAGGAGAATGCATATTTGAGTCAAATTGCCCAAAATACAGAACTATTCCATTTGATAACGGGTATTTCCAACCGATGCCGCTTCTCAATGAATTGTCTCAAAGAGCAATAAAAATTCGCAAGAATTGTGAAAGACCATTTAATCTTATGAAAAAGAGAGAAGGCCTGGAACATACAAGAGTACGAAGTCAACATGGAGTCATTGCCCGTTCCACATTTACAACAATTGCAACATTATTGATAGAGATAGCAGGGGCAAGGCATAAATTTAAGAAAAAAGATGATGAACAAAAGGAGCTATTTGCGGCCACAGGATAAGAGAAAAGTTATAACACACAAATCTTGGGATTTTTTCTGAGCTGATTGCTTGGTTTGTTTTGCTGTTGCCTGAATAATATAATGAACCGCTCTGATATGAGTTTTTAAAAGGTTAAAAGCAGAATCGGGTCACATAACGGACAATTTGAGCAAAAATTCATAAAAAATATAATTCAAAAACTGAAGGGTAGTTATAACCCTTTAAAAATTTGAACGGCTTCAACACCCTTTATCTGTGTTGATACTGCGCCTTTTATCTATTTTATAGAAAAAAATTCCAAGTATTTCAAATTGATGCGGTTACCTCGACAATAACGCTGTTGGAAGTTTTAGTTCTTCCTTTAAGACTTAAAAAAATAGACCTTGCCGAACAATACCGAGATATATTACTGAATACCGACGGGCTGATTACCTGCGAAATTTCACATCCTATATCTGAACTGGCAGCAAATCTGCGGGCAAAATATCTTATCAGAACACCTGATTCAATTCAGTTAGCGACAGGCATTATTCACGGCGCTGAAGCTTTTATTACCAGCAATTCTAATTATGGATTTGGGCGGAGCAACATATTTGGATATTTTTTTGTTTCAAATCGATAATCTCGCTAATATCCTGTTTTAATTAACAATAAAAACTGTAGACAAGTCACA
>JAYEHE010000324.1:0-2359 GCA_034659415.1 Candidatus Zixiibacteriota bacterium
GGGTGTGTCCGTTGAATCTTCAGATTCAACGGAAAAGGGTGAATCTGAAGATTCACCCATCACAATTTGGATTTACCTGATCAAACGAGCGATGCTCAATCAATTAGGATTCGTTTTTAATAAAGTGACAATGTTACTTTAGTCGGGTACCCCACCGCTTGCGGTGGGTGTTTGATTGGTCAATAGCGTCGGTTCATCCGCCAATGGCGGATCAAGAACAAACACAACATAACTTTACTTTACTATTTGGATAATCTGTTTGAATTGGTCACCTTCGGCAACTTTTTGCATCTCAAACAAAGCCATCTCAACCGATGTCAATATACCACCAAGTTCTTTAATTCGTTCAACACCCAAAGTATAATTATATTTAAGTCGTGAAGCACATGCATCTGTTACCAGAAAAACTTCGTATCCTTTATTAATCAGATCAACACAGGTTTGATAAACACAAATATGAGTTTCAATTCCGGTTACCAGAATCTGTTTTCGTCCTAATTTTTCTAATTTAGCATCAAACCCTTCGCCGCCGCTACATGAAAAAGTCTTTTTGGTTAGAAGCTCTACCCCTTCCAATTCTTTTTTTATTTCCGGAGCTGTCTCACCAAGTTTTTCCGGAATTTGCTCTGTCCAGACAATCGGCAGTTCAAATGTTTTAGCAGCTTTTATCATTCTGATTGTACTTGTGAAAAGTCTATCCTTTTTGTGCACCAAAGTAGAAAGCCTTCCTTGAATATCAATAACCAACAACACAGCATTATCTTTGTTCAGCATAAAATCTCCACTTAAAAATATTTATATTGAAAAGGAATAAATGAAATTATCAAGAAATGTCAACTTGAGTTATTGATGCCAAATAAATTGAAAAACCGGTCTGGTATAGGCAAACCGGTTTTTCAACAGGAGAAGAATCTTATCAATCGTTATTATCTTTTTCATCACTCAGAACAAATTCTACTTTGTAAGTTACCCAAACAGGTATGCTTATATTGTCTTGCATAGCCGGTTTAAACTCACAACCGTATGCTGCTTTTATAGCCGACTTATCCAATACATCAAATCCGGAAGATTTCATTGCCATTGCTTTTTTTACACTCCCATCTGTATCTACTAATGCTGTTATCCAAACTGAACCTTCTATCCCTTCCTTCTTTAATTTCTCAGGATAATCTGGTTTTAATTGTTTAATCATTTCAGGCATTACATCAACTGCCACGAAATCATCCGGTGATGGAAAGTTTGTCTTAGAAATCTCATTTTTTTGTTTTTCAAGGGTGTTGATTGGTTTTTCTTTTGTAACAACTTGGGAGCTATCATCTCCAGCCATTAGTTGGATACCTGATAAGGGTAAGATTAAAACAAAAGTTGCAATCAAACTAAATTTCATGACAGAATTCTTAACTGTAAGAATTCTGTTCTGTTTACTTAAAATAGACATAAGCCGTCCCTCCAATTGAGTTTTTCTTGCCATGTTAACATTCACCGGTGAGACCAAAAAATTATATTTTAAATTGCGCGCTATATTCAATAAATATTTTGCATACGATTGAGCATTGGCACCATTTTGAAGAACATAATTGTCACATACAATTTCTGCATCAATGATCATCTTCTTGCGACAAACCCATACCAACGGATTATACCAATATAAAGCTGACACTAAGGAACTAATAATAATCCAGAAAGTATCTTTTCTTTTGATATGTGCAAACTCATGAGTTAATACCATTTCAATTTTATCATCCGGCCAATCAACGGCTTTTTGGGGAAGTATTATCCGATAGTTTTTTAGCCCAGTCACAAAAGGAACTGATATATGTTTGGAATAATATATTTTGAATTTTCTTGAAAGGTGTATCTCTTTAGAAATTGAGTTAGCAATTTCAGAGATTTTATCTGAAGAAACTGGAAATGATCTGTTCTTGATATAGCTTGAAATAGACTCGCCTATAATTGAACGCAAAATCACCATTATAAAACCGGATATCCAGATGATTATTAGTAGTTGAGCCCAATTAAACCCATAAGATACATTGTTTTCAATTTTTGCTGATACATCTTGGTTAATCAGAATTGGATTTATAGTTTCATTTATTGTTGAAAGAAAATTCAATTGTGATATCTGAAAACTTGGAATACAAACAGATAATAATGGCAAAATCAAAAGTGAAATAAATGATAAACGAAAAACAAAATTTCGATTAGCTGGTGATTTTATAAAAATTAGATTTACCAGATAAATCAATCCGAAAAATAGAACGCTTTTTATGCCCATTGAAATTAATATCTCAATCATCGCCTTGCTCCTTTCCCCTTTGGTCATCAATAAGTTTTGATAACCGTTTGAAATCATCTTCGG
>JAYEHE010000325.1:0-2354 GCA_034659415.1 Candidatus Zixiibacteriota bacterium
ATAGGTAAATATTAATAATTTTAACTGGTAAATAAGGGTTTTTTGAATAAAGAAGAGATAAAAAACAGTGTTGTTAGTACAATCATTCCCGCTTTAAACGAAGAAGGGAATATTGATGAGCTATGTAAACAGTTTGATGAAATGCAGAAAAAAGCTGATTTCAAATCTGAATTGGTCATAATTGATGACGGCTCAACCGACAATACTCTTCAAAAAATCAAAGAAAACGCAAAAAAATATAATTTTATCCGATATGCCAGCCATCAGCACAATAGAGGATTAACCGAGGCTCTTCAGACAGGATTTTCAACTGCTTCCGGAGAAATATATGTTTTCTATCCAGCTGATTTGCAGTACAAACCAGAAGATATTCCGGCACTGGTTCAGCCGATTTTCGAAGGGGCAGACTTTAGTACCGGTTGGAAACAGGGGAAATATGAAAAATGGTTTGTCTCCCAAATTTATAACTGGATTTCCCGTAAAATATTCAATCTAAAAGTCCACGACTTAAACTCTGTAAAAGCCTTTAGGAAAGAAATATTAAAACGGATATTTTTGCGTAAAGATTGGCATCGTTACCTAGTAGTATTGGCGACTGCTGAAGGATTTCAGGTCGATGAAGTGAAAATCCCACTCTATTCTAGAAATTGGGGGACGACCAAATTTTCATTTTGGCGGATTCCAATTGGGGTTTTGGATATGTTGGCTGTTAAATTTCAGATTACATTTTTAAGGAAACCATTGCTCTTTTTTGGGGTATTAGGTTCGATTATGATATTTTTAGGAAGTCTGGTTGGGTTATGGTCAATATACCTAAAATATTTTCACGCTGAAACTCAACTTCCATTATTATACCTTGTGATTTTACTTATTGGTACTGGGCTGGGTCTGTTTATGATGGGTTTTTTATCCGAAGGACAGGCGGCAGTAAAAGAAGAACTTGGAGATATGCGCCAGAAAATACAAGCCTTACTGGATGAGCAAAGGAAGAATATAAATAGAGACTAACCTGCATAAATTAATAGTCGGGTTGATGTTTAGGAGAAACCTAATTATTTTAAGCGAAATTGATTTGAATAAAGGATATGAAATAAAATGACTCAAAAGCAAAGAGCTCTTATAATTTTTCCAACTTATAACGAACGTGAAAATATTGAAAAAATTGTTAATGCTGTGTTACCTCTTGATGCCAGAATCCATGTGCTGATTGTTGACGATAATTCTCCGGATGGGACAGGAAAAATAGCTGAAAAGCTCTCCAATGATGAAGAAAAAGTTTTCGTATTGCATCGTGAAAATAAAAAAGGGCTTGGACGTGCCTATATTGCCGGGTTCAAATGGGCGATTGAAAATGATTTTGATTTAGTTTTTGAAATGGATGCTGATTTTTCGCATGGACCGGAATACATAAAAGACTTTCTAAAAGAAATTCAAACTCATGATTTGGTAATTGGATCCCGTTATATATCAGGAGTAAATGTTATTAATTGGCCGATGATGAGATTGCTTTTGTCATATTATGCCAATGTTTATACACGAATTGTGACCGGACTTCCGCTTCGGGATGCAACCGGCGGGTTCAAATGTTTTCGTGTTGAAGTATTAAAAACTATTAATCTTGATGATGTTCGTTCCAATGGATATTCTTTTCAGATTGAAATGTCAATGCGTACATGGAAAAAGGGATTCAAAATTAAAGAAATCCCTATCGTTTTTGTAGATAGAATTGCCGGAACATCGAAAATGTCAAAAGGAATAATTCGGGAAGCGGTAACGATGGTTTGGTTACTTCGTTTGAAATCTATGTTCGGTAAATTAAAATAGAGAGTTGATCGTTTTTTGATTACCAGCAATATTTCCGTTATTATAGTCACTTATAATTCTTCATCTGTAATTATTAATTGTCTTAAATCAGCTTTTGATAATTTGAGACAAATTTCCGGCGAAGTAATATTGGTGGACAACAATTCCATGGACAACACAATCTCAATAGTATCAGAAAAATTTCCTGAAGTTTCAATTATAGAAAATAAAAAAAATTTCGGCTTTGCCTTTGGATGTAATATGGGAGCAGAAAAGGCAAATAATGAATTCCTCTATTTTTTAAATCCGGATGTAATATTAGACAAAGATGCAATAAAGAATTTATTGGATAGCCATTTGAATATGGAAAATGTTGGTGGTATGGTTTCACGTATGCGTTTCCCTGATAATTCTTTTCAAGCAACATGCCGGAAATTCCCTTCGATTTCTAATATCCTGTTTTCAAGAGGGTCTATATTAAGTGGGTTATTGAGAGGTGATTCGGAGTACACTTTGAAAGATTTTGAAACGACAACGAAAGTAGATGCTGT
>JAYEHE010000326.1:0-2346 GCA_034659415.1 Candidatus Zixiibacteriota bacterium
CACTTAATTATATAGCAATTGCTGTACCATAAAATCGGAGGACGGAAGACGGAGGACGGAGGACGGAGGACGGAAGACGGAAGACGGAAGACGGAGGACGGAAGACGGAGGACGGAAGACGGAGGACGGAGGACTTTGTCTTCCGATTACCGAATACCGAATACCGAATACCGAACCTACCTTCTCTGTTTTCTCAGATATTGAATAGGAGTAACGCCAATAATTTCTTTAAATTTCCGCGCAAAATATCCACAGTTTTCAAAACCTGAACTTATACATATATCAACAACGTTTAGTTCTGGTTTTTCTCTCATCACTTCTGCAGCTTTTTCTATCCGAATATGAATCAAATAATCTATAGGTGCACTTCCTGTTATTTTTTTGAAAGTGCGTCGGAAAGTAGTTTCTGACATTTTTGATATTTCACTTAATTTTGCAATAGTGATGTTTTTCGCGAAATGTTTTTCCATATAATCAATTGCTGAACTTATTTTTAATAAACCTTTTGTTTTGGTGCTGTCTGTTTTATGATAATACCGACACAAGTCTCCAATGATTTGCACAAAAATACTTTCAACCTAAATAACGCAGTTGGATTTTAATAGTTTCAGATCAACCAAATCACAATAGTAATAAATTTTGATTTCCATAAAAAATTGCTTTAAGTTGATGATTATTTAAATATTTTTTAAAAGCAAATCCCAATATTAATGCCCACTTAGCCTCTTTTGCCAACTGCGTAGCAGCCAAATTAATTCTGTTAAGCAACTCGCATATTTTTTGAAATAATTCTATCGCTTTGCTCGATTCTGCTCCGGTAGATGATAATCTCATAATTCGTTGACCGCCGGTTTTAACCATTTTTCCAATTATGTTTTGAAGGAATGGTCGCGAAGTTTTTGCTTCTATATGTTTGTCCGGTTCGGCTAATCTACAAAAAATATTCCACCAATTGTATACAAGTGCCGTTAATTGTGCCATTATTCGAGTCCTTTTAATATCCTCTGTTGTAAATCCTCCCCATCCCCAATTATTTTTCAATTCATCAAATACATTCTCACAATCACCACGGTCGCGATACAATTGAGCAATTGCTGTTAATGAATAATCAAGGTCAGTTATAAGTATTTGGTATTCATTTTGTGGAGCTTGATCTATAACAATCGGGAACAATAAATTTTCTTCGTTTGCTTTTTCAATCAACTCTTTTTGTTTTTTTTCCTTATCAGGATGTGGTCTGCATAAAATAATAACTCGCCTTTTTTTTGACCAGCCTGACAAAATAACTTCTGTTTCAGTTGCTTTCCAATCACCGCCTGCATCTGTTAATTCAGCAAGATTACTTTTTTCCAATTCTTGAATTACTTTTTTTATTTTTGATGTTTGTCTTAATTTAAATAAATAATTTACACCTCTTTCTTCACAGCCATTCATTGTTCCTTCATTACCAAACCCAATATCGCCTCTAATAAAAGTCGGCCACAAATCTTTTGACATAGAATCAAGAATATTCCATAAACCCTGATGAGAATATTTTCCGGCAGTTTCGTTGCCGGGATGAACTTCAACTTCAAGAATAAGTCGCAAAGTACCAATAATATAACTGTGATAACAATGCGAAGGTCGCCCTGGCTTTTTAGGATTATAACCTGTTACTGCTCCTTCCTGATTGCCATAGATCGGCTTGACAGTAGGATCAATATCAAGAACGTATGGCTGATTCAAAAGTGGAGCGCAACTTTTAAATAAATGATCTTGCTGCCATTTTATAGCTTCAGCTTCGTCAAGTTTTGCAATTCCGCGAGCCAACGAATCATGCGAAACAATTTTATTTATTCCAAGAATTTCTGCAGCAACATTGTCGCCAAATAAGCTGGCGGCATGGGCATAACGAGTGTGCCCGGCCAAAACAGATAAAAGAGCAGTTCCTAAAACATCTTTTTTTTCAGGAGCATTATTACTTTTATAATTGAGCGGACAATCATTCACCCAGTTTTCAAAAATCCCGCTCGTATCCAAATATTGAGAAAAGAAAGGTAAAAACCCCTGCAATGTCATCGGCGCCTGACTATCATATTGCCAATAAATCGGACCGGTTTTAGTTTCTATTTTACCTTTTAAATTTTTATCTTTTTGATTTTTGTTATTTTTTGTATTACTTTTCATAATTATTTACTCCTTGTGAAAATTAAAAATTAAATTAGCAATACGTATTTTAACTTAAATATCAATGTTTTTCAACTTCTCTCACCCATTGGGTGAGAAGCTAAAAGTGATCAAGCTGTGTATTCATGGGCTGTCGTGCGACTTTTGGTACTTTAACTGCGTTTTTTAGGATTATTCATA
>JAYEHE010000327.1:0-2342 GCA_034659415.1 Candidatus Zixiibacteriota bacterium
AAACTAAAGGGAAAATGCGGAAAATGCGAATTTAAAAAGGTTTGCGGCGGCTGCAGGGCAAGAGCTTACGAAGCAACCGGCGATTTTCTGGCAGAAGAACCTCTTTGCAGTTATCAGCCGACTTTGACCATTAAGAATTCGTCAAATTAAAAACATGGCAACCTTGACATTAATATCCCGAGGAGTACCGATGCTTTTAGCTGGAGATGAATTTAGGCGTACTCAAAAAGGAAATAATAATGCCTATTGTCAGGACAATGAAATTAGCTGGATAGATTGGTCATTACTTGAAAAAAACTCTGATTTATATCACTTTTTTCAAATTTTGATTCAATTTAGAAAAATTCATCCATCTATTAAATCTGATAAAATAACTATAAATAACAAAGATATTTACTTTCCTGTAACATGGCACGGCATCAAACCTCTTAAACCTGATTGGTCAAATAAATCAAATATTTTAGCATGGCAAATAACTGAAAAAACTGAAGATAAATCATTTAATATCTATATTGCGGCTAATTCATTTTGGAAACCACAAAATTTTTATTTACCACAACTAAACAGCAATCAAAAATGGCACAGTTTTATTGACACATTTAAAAATAGCCCTGAAGATATTCATGGGATTGACAAAGAAGTTCAACTTAACAACCAAACAAAATATAAAATTGCTGATTATTCAATGATAGTTTTAGTTGGGTATTAAAAATCAATTTTATAAATCATGAAATATTGATATTGTTGATATTTATCCCAATCAAATCAACCTCTCCTCTCTACTATTCAACTTATAGCTACTTTAGAGGCTATGAAAAATTTAATAATTGTGCCGATAATTATATAATAAGAAATTAGATTAATATTTTAGTTTTAAATAAGGGAGATTCACATGAAAATAGGTGTTTTAACAGGCGGGGGTGATTGCCCTGGTCTTAATCCAGTTATTAGGTCAGTCGTTAAAACAGCAATTAATGAATTTGGCTTTTCTGTTACTGGTTTCAAGGACGGTTTTGAAGGTGTTATTTTAAATAACTATATCAATCTTGATAATAACACTGTCTCTGGCCTCTTGTCTCTTGGAGGAACAATCCTTGGCTCATCCAATAAAGCAAATCCTTTTAAGTTCCCAATCCCACAAAAAGATGGACATGTTTATTTAGATCGTTCACCGGAAGTTGTTGCAAATTATGAGAGACTTGGATTAGATGCTTTGGTAGTAATTGGAGGCGATGGCACAATGGCGGCAGGTTCAGGACTTGAAGAACTTGGTATAAATATGGTTGGAGTGCCAAAAACAATTGATAATGATTTGCTTGGTACCGACCAAACATTCGGATTTGATACTGCTGTCACAACAGCAACTGACGCAATTGATAAAATACATACAACAGCATCATCACACCATAGAGTGATGATTGTCGAAGTAATGGGGCGATATGCCGGATGGGTAGCTTTAGCTTCAGGAGTAGCCGGAGGTGCTGATATTATCCTTCTTCCGGAAATACCTTACGATTTAAATGTTATCTGTGAAAAAATCAAAGAACGAAATCGTCAAGGGAAGAATTTTTCAATAGTTGTTATCGGTGAAGGAGCTAAACCTGAAGGCGGTAGCATGGTAATCAGCAAAATGGTTGAAACATCACCAGATGCAATTCGACTTGGCGGCATAGGTAATCAACTTGGTGCTCAAATTGAAGGTCTTACTGAAATTGAGACAAGGGTTACTATTCTCGGACATGTAATTCGTGGTGGCTCACCAACAGCTTACGACCGCATACTTGGCACCCATTTTGGACGCGAAGCAGTTCATCTAATTGCAAACAAGCAGTTTGGGCAAATGGTCGTTCTCAAGGGAAATAAATTTGATTCGGTACCTATTAAAGATGTAGCTGGAAAAGTTAGAAACGTACCACTTGATTGCCCATTGATAAAATCAGCAAAATCTTTGGGAGTTTGTCTTGGCATTTCTAATGAATCATTGGAAAAACCGAATAATCCAAATCACCAAATACATGAAAATAAAATTAATCAAATTGAAGAAAAAGAAGTTACCGCTTAATTTATAGAAAGAGTCAGAAGAATATCCCACCTGACTCTTTCTGATAATAATTTAATTTTCAAATATTATATTTTTTTAATATTTTATATTAAGAGGCAATTCAGGATAAGCCTCAATTGTTTTGTTATTTTTGAAATTATCAAATGTCAATTCGAGCATATGCTTATTCCCAGATTGAAACTTAATAATTCCCTGCTCATCCAAAATTCTCATAGCCTTTGACGTATTGTTAAATTTAGGGATTGTAAATAAAATATTAGTCAAAGTTTTAATTCCTGCT
>JAYEHE010000328.1:0-2341 GCA_034659415.1 Candidatus Zixiibacteriota bacterium
AGGAGTGAAAATGAAATTAAATTTTTTAAATTCAATGCTATTTATAATATTAGTTGAATATTGATTGCTTTGATAGTCTTTGCTGTCTCCTGTTAAGGAAGCATTATTTTTTAAACTAAATTTATGTGAAAGTTTTCTGGAATTTATATTAAATGAATTAGTAAAAGTATTTACATCACCTGATAATTCTTCGATACCATTATCAGACTTATTTTTATTGTAGGAATGCGAAAAAGAACTGTTCCAGTTTCTTTTTATCAAATAGTTCAGTGTTGTCATTTGAGAAAAAGCATCTGTTTTTTGAGCTGATAAAGTATCAACTGATGATTTATTATTAGAATAAGTTGTCAGAAAATTCATATCAATTTTATTTGAAAACTTATATGATGCACTATTTGAAAAATTATTCATTAATGTAGAAAGCATCTGATTTGTCTCATTTTGATCGCTGTATTCATACATCATATCCGATTTGAATTTTGTGTCAGAAGAACCAAATTTAAATGAAACATTGCTGGTTGTGATTACCTGATCAATATCGTTGGGTGTCCCCGGTTCGTTGTAAACAATCTCCCATTCTGAGTTGGAGTGCACAGCAATCCGAAAGTTCAATTGATTATAATGTGTTCTGGGTGTCATTCGAACATTATGATAACCCGAATCAACGACAATAGTAATACTTTCAAAAGGATCTAATATCCCAATACTGTCTAAATCAACATGAATACTCACACTATCGTCTGAAATCATATTTATAATTTTAATCGTATCTGTCTCTCTTATAGGATTAACAAGCCCGTTAGTAATATCGACCCAGATATTATTGTCTTCGCCAAAATCATAATTTCTTACTGTTTCAGAACGATCCTGTTTGTATTCTGACATCATCTTAAAATTATTATGAAAATTAATTTTAAGCATCGACCCGTCGGTAACTTTATCGCTTTCATAACGACGGACTACAGCCAGAGAAGGCTGGACTAATTCAATATCAGTACGATTACCAGACTCATAACGAATATCATATAATAACATGCTATTGCGATATAACTGGAGAGGAAATCTTTTTAAAGGGAAAAATGTAATTTGACCAAAAAAACCATTTAGATCAGGGCTAATATATTGATCGGTACTGTTGACCTCGTTACTGGCATTATAAAATGATCCGATTAAATTTAATTGACTGGTTAGATTGGCAAAATTCTCATTCATTAGTGGACTATTAAAAGACAAATTTAAAAAGTGATTGGACAACACTCTTTTTACATTAAAGGTCAAGCTTGAGTCTTTTACAAAATTATTAAAACTGTAGCTTTTAACATCCATGCCAAGTGTTCCGGTCATGCTAGACTCAGAATACACCTGTCCGTTGACTGCAATAAACAATCCAAGTAAAAGGATGATGAATGTATTTTTATACAGTTTCATAATATTACTTTATTTAGTATGACACCTCAAACAAAGTTGTGAGCCGGAATTGGACTCAACCAGGAAATTGGAAAATGTATCATCATGCGGATCATGGCAGGATGAACATTCA
The DNA here is from genome assembly GCA_034659415.1 of Candidatus Zixiibacteriota bacterium. Classification (GTDB taxonomy): domain Bacteria; phylum Zixibacteria; class MSB-5A5; order GN15; family FEB-12; genus QNAD01. Next base: position 1,541 of record JAYEHE010000328.1, read on the forward strand.
ACATATAAACCTTCAGATAATAATTTATCAGGATAACTCTGGTCACTGCCGGTTTTAGTATAAAATCCGGATGGATCTTGAGAAGCATCATAAGTTATTCCAACCGGATGATCATCGGATAAATCAAGTCCAACATAAGCATCACTGGAACTCGTAAGTTTACCACCAGCATCAAGACCCGAACCTCCAGGAGATCCATAGTTACCTTCTTTTTCCGGACCAGGGAGATTACTCAATGAATTAACAGCGATTGTTCCGTCATGACAGGATAAACATATCATAGATCCTTTGTGTGGTTGAGAAATATTCATATCTAAAGTATTTGATGAATAGGGAATATATGTTTGAGATTGATTTGTTTCGTGATTCCATAGCGGTGCTATCGCTTGATCTCCACCATGAGGAGTATGACAAAAAACACAAAGTTGTCTGGTTCCAAAAAAGAACGCATTAGGGCTATGTGTTGAAGATGAAAAATTATGTTTGGTTGTTTCAACTCCGGCATACAGCGTTGAGAAAGCAACCAGTAATATTAAAATTGATAATAGTATCGACATTATTTTCATTAAAACCTCCTAATTTTTATTTGAAGCTATATATTTAAAAATCTGAATTCTATCATTTATTGAATCGGAAATATATATATAATCATCTTTATCAATCCAGATACCGGCTGGTAATTTGAATTGTCCGGCAAAATTTCCTTCAGAACCGAACTTTAAAAGCAGTTGACCTTTGTTATTGTATACTTGAATATTGTTTCTCATTGCATCTGTTACATAAATATTACCGTCAGAATCT
>JAYEHE010000329.1:0-2340 GCA_034659415.1 Candidatus Zixiibacteriota bacterium
TGCTATCGCAAACTATAATATCCTTTAAATCAAATTCCCGTGAAAGCATTTTAACAATAGCCACGCCCGCCGCTCCTGCTCCGACAACAACAATTTTTAATGACGCTATTTTTTTCTTTGTTATTTCTCGAAGGATTTTTTGAGTTATTATCCTGGATTTCGAGGATTTCGGGTCGGACCTGGGGTGTTCAAAATACGGATATTACAAGTGTTTTTATCCACACATGTTTAAGCTAAAATAAATAAATAAATTATATATACTTGCATTATACCTTTATTTATGATATAATCTGATAGTAAAATATATGTATTAGAATTACATTAAATAAAACTTGAAACAAAATGAAAAAGTACAAACTGCTAGAAACTCTTTTTTTTGAACTGCTTCAATTGAAACCTTTTTTACCGGGAACTCTTACTAAACAATACAGAGTTTGCGGTAAACCAAACTGCAAATGCATAGATAAAAAAGCTCCGAAGAAACATCCAGCTTTTCAACTCTCTTATATGTTAGAAAACAAACGTTCCTCTATCTATATTAGTAAATCGGATGTTGACCAAACGGAAGAAATGACAAAAGCTTACAAAAAATTACGGAAAATTATAACTGACATTTCATTAGAATCCGTAAAACTGACACGTCAATATAAGCCTGCCGAAGCTACACAAATAATAAATTCAATCATCGACAAAGCGCGTAGCAAAGTTCTGGGCGGCAAGCCTGATTCCGGTAAATTAAGAGATGCTAAAATTAGTTGCACAAGCTGGAAGAACAAAGCTCTTGAACGTCAAAACAAATTAAGAAAGGATATAGTTACAATTCGTGATTTAAATGACAGCCGTGATAACTGGCACGATCAGACTATAAATTTTAAAAAAGAAAACGAAGAATTAAAAATAATTATTAGACAGCAACAAGAAAAAATAACAGATTTGGAAAACAGTAATTGGAATCCTGCTAATCTAACAGATGAAAATCCTCGGAACTTTACTTATAGTCTTTCGACTATTCGCTTTGCTATTCTAATGGTTATATTCGGATTTAATTCATTGCGGGGCAGTGCAATGAATTTTAAGATTTTTGCAACCGCTTTAAGAAAAGGATTACCGCGGTGGACAACAATCCAGAATTGGATTTTGCGTTTTGGTCTTTATAAACTTTTAAAGCCATTGCCGAAACGGAAAGATTGGATATGGATTATTGATCATACAATAAATTTTGGAGTAAAAAAATGTTTTGTTGTGCTGGCAATAAGTCATGAAGCTTTTGAAAAAAAGAATTATCAACTTCAACATAAGGATATGGAAGTCGCTGTAATTGATATTCAAGAAAAAGCGACTGGCAAACGAGTGGCAAAGGTTCTCAATAAATTACGTGGTGAAATCGGTCCCCCTTTACAAATAGTTTCAGACAAAGGCAGTAATATTAAAAAAGGTGTTGAAATATTCAAAAAGAAATCCAAAAAAACGATTGTTACTTATGATATAACACATAAAGTATCGAATGAATTAAAGAAAACACTTAACGGGAATCCTCGTTGGAATTTATTTATTAATAAAATAGCCGACACAAAAAGAAAATCAATTCATACTATAATGGCATATTTAGCACCACCAAAGCCGCGCGAAAAAAGTCGATGGTTAAATCTTGATTTTAATTTAAAATGGGCTGAAACAATTTTAGAAAATAAACATCGATCACGTCCGGGACGATTGACGAATCGCCAACAAAAGTTTCGAGAACTTTTTGGTTGGGTAGATGAATTTAAGGAAGATATAAAAGAATGGCGGTTGCTTATCAATGTTGTTGATGAAGCGCAAAAAGAAGTGAAGAGAAACGGGCTGGGTAAAGAAACAAATTATAATTTTAAGAAGCTAACGGAAAAAACAGGTATTGGCAATCCAACAATTGAAAAAATAAAATTAAAAATAACAGATTTTTTAATATCAGAAACAGCAGCAATGAAAGATGATCAGATATTATTGGGAACATCTGATATAATTGAATCAGTATTTGGTAAATTTAAAATTTTTTCAGCAAAAAATCCGATGAAAGAAATAGGCAGAAGTGTATTAACAATGCCGATACTTACAAGTGAAGTAACGATTGAAGAAGTGAAAGCAGCAATGGAAACGATATCGGACAAAGAACTGTCGGAATGGTTAGAAAGCAATATAGGAGTAAGTCTTTTCGCAAAACGCCGGAAAGCCTATGCTAAAAGGCTAAAACAAGAAACTGTGTGAAAAATATTTGTTTAAAACCCTCTATTTTGAACACCCCAGGTCAGGCACTAACTTTATAAAAATAAAAAATGGGGTCAGGCACTAACTATCTTAACT
>JAYEHE010000330.1:0-2335 GCA_034659415.1 Candidatus Zixiibacteriota bacterium
CAATAATTTCGTTTACTGTTTGAGTCTCTGAAAGCCGTACTTCTCGGATAACAAGTTTGGGAATATAGTAGCGACGGAAAAGGCTATCCATCAGTGATTGCTTTTTTTTCTTCGACCATACTGATTTCCGTTGGTAGGGTGGTCTGGTTACATACATTTCCTTATATTCAAAAAAATCCTTAATATTAATATCAGTAGAAACTGTTATGTATTCTGGTTTTGGATTAAATGACATTATTTTTGGATCTCCTTTTAAGCAGGTTTGGCACTTGAGTTCCCGGTGAACAATGGACACATTCATTGGTTGTATTGAGTTTTATTATTCACACATAACCATTGATTATCAGGTCAACTTGCCTTGATAACTTGATATTTACAGGAAAACAAGGCAAATAATAGTATGATAATTATTTTATTAAATAATTTGAATATCTAACGCAAAAATTGATCCACATACTACTTGGTTGACTACATTACTAGCAAAATAAGCATATAAACTTTAGTGATTACCAAAAAACTCAGCTAATTTTAGAAAAATGTATAAGCTATTCGACTAATTTTTCGGAACTGGAACCGCACCATGTGAGGCAGAGCACTGATATGGTTGACAGCTGTAACCTGTTGAAATTATTGACAGATGTCAACTATAAGATTTTATGCTTGACACAAGCTTTTTTTTAAATCTTACGAGTGTCAACCATACAATCTAACATATGCTAAAAATTGTTAGTAACTCATGGGGTGTTTAACCATTAGTCAATGGTTTTCCATTTTTTCGGAATTGTAATTGGCAACATTTCCATTTTTACTAGATTTTTTAACAAGTTACATTAAGCACATGAAATTCCTGTTTTTCGGAAAATTCGTTGATCTGTCCATTTATCTGTAATTTTAATAATCTAGCATCTTTCTTTTGGGTTGGAGTGATTAATTGTGACAAAGAAAAAGAAAATCATTGATGAAGTTAGTGAGTTTATGCGCATGCTCCACTACTCAATTCATACTGAGCGACTTTATTGTGACTGGATTCGTAAATTTATCCTTTTTCACCAAATGACTTCCAAGGATGATTTGTTTGTCGAGCCGGAAAAGAAAATTGAAAAATTTCTTTCTCATCTGGCCAATGATAAAAATGTTGCAAAATCAACGCAGAATCAGGCAATGAATGCCTTAGTATTTTTGTATAGGAAATTTTTCAGGATGCCACTTGATGGTAAAATTGACGCTGTCAGGTCAAGAAAAAAAATAGCGATTCCTGTTGTGTTGACCAGTGGCGAAGTTGCCAAAATCTTGCCTAATCTTAAAGGATACCCCGAACTAGCGGTCAAAATCATGTATGGCAGTGGATTAAGGGTTATGGAAACGGTCAGATTGCGGGTGCTGCTAAGATGCAAATAGTGTAACGCCTTTCCCTATATTATTATCAAAATAGTGTAACGCACATAAAATCCCTATTGATAAGGCTTTAGCTCCATATTAGCTTGAAAATGAAAAAATCAAAAAAGTAGATGAACCAAATATAAAAAGTATAAGTAACGATAACTAATTGTTTTTTAAAGAAAAAGATGCGTTACACTATTTCGTCACAAATTCAGGGGTAAAGCGTTACACTATTTGCATCTTAGCAGGTGCAGGATATAGATTTTAGCTTTAGACATATAACAGTACGGTCTGGTAAAGGGGATAAGAACCGGGTGAGTACATTTCCCTTATCTGTGGAAACATCGCTATTAAAGCATCTGGAAAAAGTCAAGGCCTTGCATGAATATGATCTAACTCAAGGTTATGGTGAAACATATCTGCCATATGCTCTTAGTCGTAAATATTTATCAGCAGCCAGGGACTGGAATTGGCAGTATGTTTTTCCTGCACGCAATATCTCAATTGATCCGAGAAGTGGCAAAAAAAGGCGCCACCACCTTGACCCCAGTGTTATTAATAAGGCCATTAAATCGGCTGTTAAGCGAATTGGTATAGATAAAAAGGTCAGTGCTCATACCTTTCGGCATAGTTTTGCAACCCATCTCCTGCAACGAGGGACGGATATTCGTACTATTCAGGCTCTGCTCGGGCATAAAGATGTATCCACTACAATGATATACACTCATGTTCTGAATTTGGGAGCCCATGGGGTGAAAAGCCCTCTTGATGATATAATGCAGGAAAACAACCAATAGCTTTAACATTTTTCCTCGATCTTTTTTGTTTTACTAAGGAACGAGGACGAAATAACTTCCACATCTATGCAATCCCAGCTTCAGGCCATCTTTGATTGCTCTGAAGAGCGAAAAATCCTCACAGAGCCCAGCTATGCTCCGGTTTTTAGCTCTTCAGA
>JAYEHE010000331.1:0-10161 GCA_034659415.1 Candidatus Zixiibacteriota bacterium
ACTGTACCCCCGATGGTTAATAATGGATCTGAATTTAGGACTGAATTCTCAAGGATATTAGTTTTGATGATTCAGGAAGGTAAAACAACTGAAGAAATTGCCAAGATGGCAAAAGTTGATGTTGAGATTGTTACTAAATTGTTATCGTCGTTGGTGCAAAGTAATTATATTAATAATGAACAAGGGAAATATTCATTAAATTTTCCGGTAATTATTGTTGATGAGGCGGAAGCCTCGAGACAGCTTGCATTGGAAACAGCTGATTATTTATCAAATGCAATCAAAAATGACATGCCTTTATATTTTAACCTTCGCGACAGTTTAGTTGAGGAAGGACTTATATCTGCAGACAGTAATGAATTTGTTGATGGTGGCGTGATTACTTATAATCCTTATGCAGTAATTGGTACTTTTTTGTTATGGTATGAACTTGGACAAAATTTTATAACCAGAGATATTCCTCTGATAATATATGATAATACTAATTTTTGCAAGGCACATATTCCTTATTATATGTATGCAGTTCAGGGCGGTGATATTTTTAATGGTTCCCATTTTTATTCAATAAATTTTAATAGTAGTAATTATCAAATCCAATTTGGTGACAGCATCCCAGTTTTTAAGTGTGACGATGAACGGTATAGAAGGATGCGTCGTAGATGGGTTACCAATAATTTTTACGAAAAGAAATTTAACCCTGAATTTTTCACTTTGGATACAAACGCTATAGTCCCTATTGTAAATGCTATGGGTGAAAAACATCATATTTACCTCACTGAAGTTTATGACAAATTATTTAAAATTGCTGATAAATTTGGACATTATAAAGTTACTTTTGGGCATCGCTATTGGTTCTGGAATTTAGTTGCCACTCGCACGCTTGAAAAATTAGTTGCTGACGGTGTTTTGAATAGAACCGGTAACGGACAATTTAAAATGGATGGACACAAAATAAAGAGGTAAAATGAATAAAATCATTTTAATTATATTCATATTGTTGCTTACTGGTTGGAGTGGATGTAAAGAAAAGACACCCTCGAGGGATAATATCCCTGAAATAAAAAATCAATTGTTTAAATTACAGCAGGCAGTTAAACAAAAAAACCGGTCGGCGATAGATTCATTGCTGTCTGTTGATATGCTTAAAAAAAAGCTGACTTCGGATTCTTTGCTTCAATTTGTTTATAACATTCCGGAACGTTACGATGCTTTTGAGTTTGAGCAGTTTGGCGGAGCTAATATAATTTATTCATTTGATATTGCACAGATTGATTGTTTTATAATGGACAGCACTCATTTAAAAGATAGGCCAATTGTATTTAAATTGATTTTAGATGATAAGGTTTGGATTTTTAAAGAATTTGAGGAAGGTGTTACTGAGACTTCAGACTCTATTTAATTTTGATAATTCGAATATATATTCTTACAAAAAAAGGCACTCAAGAATGAGTGCCTTTTTTTATTTCTTAGTTTATTACAATTTATCCTTGGCCGTTGTCATTGGTCAGTAGCTTGGAATATTCATTTGGGGTTGAGAGAATTTTCACGGCTTGCTGGACTGATTTGTCAGTTTTTAGAATAATCTCTTCGTAAACGCCTCTTTCACCGGCAATAGCAGAAACTATTTCCCGTTTAATCAGGCGTTGGATATACTCAACTGATTTGTCAAAATCTTTTTCTTTTTCTTTTTCAATAAGAGCTTCCATGTTTTTCAGTTGTTCGGCAAACAGTTCTTCTTTGTTTTCATCTTTGATAGTATTCAGGAGTTTTTCATGGGCGTATTGCAATGAAGTTTTGTATTCAAATTCTTTATCAATAGTAAATTGACGGAATTGTTCAACAATAGCAGGAGTAATTTCAATATTAGGTTTGGTGTCCGGATTTTCCGAAACATATTTTACTGCAAAATCAAAGAACATTGATTCACGCACTAAATTAATTTCAATCGGCTTCCATATTTCTTTCTCAATTTCTATATCTGGGATAATCCCTCCACCACCGTAAACGATGCGTCCGCCATTAGTATAGTAAATTTCTTCTTCTTTGACAGTCATAGAATCTGATTCTTCGGTTTCTTCCTCAACGGTGTCATGAGGGCTGCTTTTTTTACTTTGAGTTTCTGGTTTTTGGATGCATCTCCCTGAGGGTACATAATATTTGGCAGTAGTTAATTTTAACGCCATTGAACCATCGGAGGAAATTGGAAATATCTGTTGAACTAAGCCTTTGCCATAAGTTTGCGTTCCTAATATTAAGCCTCGGTCCCAATCCTGAATAGCACCCGAGACAATCTCTGATGCTGAGGCAGTACCGCCATCGGTTAATATCAATAATGGTTTATCACCAAAAATTGGCGGACGAGATGTATGGTAATGGCGTTCACTGTCTTCATATTTGCCTTTTGTATAGACAATTTCTTTATTTTCTTCAAGGAATAGTTCGGCTGTTTCAGTAGCTTGATCTAAAAGACCGCCACCGTTACTACGCAAGTCGAAAATCAAGGAAGAAATATTTTGTTTGTTAAGTTTATTGATTGCTTTTCTTAGCTCATGAGAAGTTTCTTCAGCAAATCTGGAAAGTCTTATATAGCCAATATCAGTTTCGGGGACAACTCCGGAGTAATTAACTGATTTTAATTCAATTATTGCACGTTCTATTTCAAATTCAATTGGGTCTGCCAGTCCTGTTCTTTTGATGCTGAGAGTAATAGATGTTCCTGCTTTACCGCGCATAAGTTTAGAGGCGTCACTTGACGTCATATCTTTGGTAGATTTTCCATTGATTTCGACAATCAGGTCGCCGGCATGAAGACCTTTACGATATGCCGGAGTGCCTTCAATTGGAGTAATAATTCTAATATATTCATCGCGTGAATCAATCTGCATCCCCAAGCCTTCGTATTTGCCATGAGTTGATTCCATCAAAGCGTCATAAGATGTCTTTTCCATTAATACAGAGAATCTGTCCAAATCAGAAAGCATTCCGCGCATTCCAGCTTTAATAATTTCATGAGTATCGACATCTTCCATGTAATTATTGCGGATATTAAATGCGGTTTGAGTAAGCTTTTTAACATCTTTTAGAAAAGAATCCCGTTTGAGCAGTGGAGAATCTTCTTTATCAGAACTCTGCTCGATATCAATATGAACTGTATCGTTAGCCCACAGGATTGGTTCTTCAAATGTTCCAGTGTTTTGAACTGCTTCGCCGGAACCGACAACCCAGATTAGGGCTAAAGCAAAAATCGTAATTCCAAAAAGTTGTGTAGTATATCGAAACATTAAATCCTCCTAATTATCTATAGTTTTTTATAATCTAACTCTATCCTCTTGCAAATGTCAAGCTGACATAATAATTCCAGCTTAATTTGCTATCTATCTGTAACTTATACGCTAAAAGAGCAAAAACTGTTCCGGATATTGATAGCATTAGGTTGTCAATATAAGGAGTTTAATAATATCCTAAAATACGAAATTCTTTTATTTATTTAACGTAACAATATGTCAATTTATCGGTATTATTACTTAGAATAATTAAACTAAGTTATTTAGAAATATTGAATTAGGTGGTTTTAATTATTTTGCAATAACTTATTGTGCTAATTTTGTACATAAGAAAGGATATAATGTTCAGTAGGTTTATTGAAAGTCAAACATATGCAATTATTCTCAACATACTGATGCCCGGGTTAGGACATATTTTTTGGAAAGAAACTTTATTTGGGATATTTATATTTCTGGTTACTTTAATCGGCTCGGTTCTGTTTTTTGTCTCTTTTTTTATCAATCTGTCTTTTTGGGTGAAAATTATATTATTTGGAATTCCTATTGTATTCTATTTTTTCACTTTTGTAGATATTCATAAAACGGTTAAAGCTAAAAAAAAGAATTTCACCAGAAACAGTAAAGCTCTATTGATTTTTTTTGTAATAGGGTTGGTGTATCAATTTGTAGCTCCGGTAGCATTTGGAAATTATTATTTAAGGAATCTTCCTGAAATTTATATTCATCAAAACAATGAACTATCTCCTATATTCAAAAGCAAAACGATTTTAAAAACTAAACCAACAAGTTATACGGTAAATCTCTTTTTTATGGATAAACCATTTCTTCATGCTTTACCAAACAGATATGATATTGTACGGTTTTTGGATTCGTCAGATTTGAAACATACAGGAATCGTGGTTGGTCTTCCGGATGAAGATATTGAAATTATTGATGGAATTGTGATTGTTAATGGATTGCCGGATTATGATGGTTTATCTCAAAATTGGACTTTACAAGGAGAAACTGAATTGACAAGAGGAGATATTTATTCTATTTTGATTATCACATTGAAATTTGGCACAGTAGATAGAATATATTCTGTCCCACTTGAAGACATAAAAGGAAAAGTAACGAATCTATTTTGAGCAGATTTAAAAATTTAATTTTTGATTTAGATGGTACTTTAATTGACTCTTCTGATGGAGTAGTCGAAGCAGTCAATTACTCATTAAGAAGGATGGGTGAGCCGGAACAATCTCCGGAAATTATCAAAACATACATTGGCTATCCGCTTACACAGATGTATCCAAATTTCACTGATAAACCAGTTAAGGAGCTATATCATCATTTTCAAATAAAAGCGGCGGAGACAGTTGTTAGTTCTACTTATATATTGCCCGGGGTTGAAGAGACATTGGATATTCTTAAAAAACGAAATTATAAAATGGCAATCGCCACAACCAAAATTCGAAATCATGTGATTGGCATTGCCAAGATGTTTGATTGGACAGATAAATTTAATGCTTTTGTCGGGGGGGACGAAGTTGATCAAGTGAAACCGGCACCGGATGCTTTTCTTGAGGCTATGAAAAGGATGAATGTTAAGGCTGAAGATTCAATTGTAATAGGTGATACTGTAAATGATATTTTTGCCGCCAAGGCTATACCATTAAAAGTTATTGCAGTTGAGTCTCCTTATGGGGGACAGGAAAAGATTGCTGGTGCTAATCCTGATTACAATATTAAATCTATAGCTGAGTTACCTAAATTGTTGGAGAAACTGCAATGACAAAAGAAAATATATTATTTACTCATTCATTCAAAAGCAAAATTGGAACAATTAGAATAGCGTCAACATCTAAAGGATTAGCAATTTTAACTTTGCCCGGAGAATCGGGGCAGTATTTTAAAGATTTAATTAAAAAAAATTATCCAAATTGGAAAACTGAACGTGGTGGTTCTATAAATAGGCAAGTGGAAAAACAGATTGAGGAATATCTTAATGGCAAACTCAAAAAATTTACTATTAAACTTGATTGGCAAACAACTCCTTTTCGGGAAAAAGCTCTAAAGCAGATTGCAAAAATCCCTTATGGCAAAACAAAAACATACGGTGAGATTGCAAAAGCGATAGGAAATTCTAAAGCCTCGCGTGCGGTAGGATCCGCCAATGCTACTAATAAAATTCCGATTATTATTCCCTGCCATCGTGTATTAGCTTCAAACGGATTAGGCGGATATGGAGGCGGGTTAGAACTAAAAAAGAAATTATTAAAAATAGAAGGGGCAATATAGCCCGGGAGAAAATTATGGATCCAAGAGTTGAAAAATTAGCAAAAGTTTTAATTCATTATTCATTAAAACTTAAAAAAGGACAGATTTTTCGTATCAGTGGCGGAATAGCGAGTATGCCTCTAATTAAAGCGGCTTACAAAGAAGCGGTAAAAGTTGGTGCTCATCCTTATGTTAAGATTCGCATCGAGGATAACGAAGAGACATTTTACAAATATGCCTCTGATGAACAGTTGAAATTTGTTTCACCTATGGATAAATATGAGTTAGAAAAGATGGATGCTTTTTTAACTATCTGGGCATCGGAAAACACTCGTTTTTTAAATGGCGTTGACCATAAACGCCAAGCAATGAATCAGAGAGCAAGAAAATCATTAGGCGAGCGGATGTTTAAACTGATTTATGATAAAAAACTTAATTGGGTGGGAACACAGTTTCCAACATTAGCCGATGCTCAAGAGGCGGATATGTCGCTTAGCGATTATGAAGATTTTGTTTACAAAGCTGGCCATATCTCAGGTTCCGGTGACTCGGTTAAGCATTGGAAAAAGGTGCATGCTGAACAGGAGCGATTAATTAAAAAACTGAATAAATTTGATTTGATTCATGTCCAGTCTGCTGATACTGATCTGAAACTTAGAGTCAAGGGGCGTAAATGGATCAATTGTGCCGGTACTGAAAATTTTCCTGATGGGGAAGTGTTTACCTCGCCGCTTGATAAAAGTGCTAATGGTTATATCAGATATTCATTCCCTGCAATTTATGGAGGTCGTGAAGTTGATGATGTCCGGTTGGAATTTAAAAATGGTAAAGTTGTTAAAGCTACCGCCGGTAAAAACCAAGAGTTCTTAAATACAATGCTGGATATGGATAAAGGAGCGAGATATATAGGGGAATTTGCTATCGGGACCAATTATGAAATCAAGCAATTTTCAAAAAATATTTTGTTTGATGAAAAAATTGGCGGTACTTGTCACCTTGCGGTGGGTGCGGCTTTCCCAGAATCAGGCGGAAAAAACAAAAGTTCAATTCATTGGGATATGATTTGTGATTTAAAGAAAAACTCACAGATTACCGCCGATGGAAAAGTAATTTACAAAAACGGCAAATTTACAATTTAGATTTTTGATTGTTGCGGTGGGTCTTGGAAATCTGTGTGTGTCCGTTGGATTTTCAAATCCAACGGAATTGATCAAAACTCTTGTAGTTTTGACACTTTTATAAGCATTAGCTAATAGGAAAAACATGAATTTGTAGGGGATATAAAATGAATAAGTTACTTAAATATGATAAAATCGATTTAAAAAGTCATCCTGAATTTAATGAAAAATGGATACAGGAACAAATAGCAGAAGACCCTTCAATATTAGGGATAGGAGAGTTAATTTTAAAAGACAAAGAACGAAGGCAACCAGGAGCGGGAAGACTGGATTTGTTGTTTCAAGATACTGATATTGATAGAAGATATGAAGTAGAGCTCCAACTTGGAAAAACTGACGAAAGCCATATTATAAGAACTATTGAGTATTGGGATATAGAACGAAAAAGATATCCTCAATATGATCACTGTGCAGTAATTATTGCTGAAGATATTACTAGTCGCTTTTTAAATGTGATTAGTCTATTTAATGGTAATATTCCTATCATTGCTATTCAGATGAATGCTATAAAGGTTGATGAAAAAATCGGATTAATATTTACTACTGTCTTAGATGAACTTATTTTAGGTTTAGATGATGACGATGCCACGACTGAAATAACAGATAGAAATTATTGGGAAACTAAAAGAAGTAAAAAAAGCACTATTAAAATGGTAGATGAGATGTTTTTGATGATATTAGAATTTGCCCCAGAGGTGCAATTAAAATATAACAAATACTATATAGGATTAGCAAAGAGCGGTCGACCTTGTAATTTCGTATCATTTAAAGCAAAAAAAGGATTTGTCAGATTAGATATCAAATTGAAACAAACAAACGAAATAAGTGAAATGATCGAACAAACTTCGTTAGATGTAATGGAATATGACAAAAGATGGGGAGCTTATAGGCTCAGGTTGAATAAAGAAGATATTACAAACAATCGAGATACAATTTTTAAATTAATGAAAATGGCTCATGAGAACTACTAACGTATTCAATTATATAAAATACTTTAGTAAAAGTAGGGGTCCCCTGTGATTTCGCCAATAGTAGAGGTCAGGATGAAGAACCCACCGCAAGCGCTGACCTTTTTCAACAAACCCGAAGCGGTGGGGTACAAGATTATTTTTCAAACCTGCAATATTGGTTACGGTGTAGGCGGGGCAGGACCGTCATTAAACAAATAATCAACCAGATATGTTATGTCCGGCATTGAAATAACCAAGTCAGCGGTAACATCGCCAGCCTGAAACGCAACAGGTTTTGGTCCAAGGAAAAAGAAAAAGTCTATAAGATAAGTTAAATCACTAATACCTATTTCACCATTAAGATTGACATCACCTCTTAAAACATATTTTGAACTTATAGTTCCATTGTGAAATTCCGGTGTGAATTCAGCAAATTCTGATTCGAGTTCTAAGTTATAAATATAAATCTGAGCGGAATCAACACTGCTCGTTTTATCTCCTAATTCCAATGCCGCAATCGAGAAAAACAATTTGGCAATTTCTCCATTTCCGGGGGGTAACGGAGGAGCACCACCGCCGTTATCTGCTTGAAGGGCTATTGTATAACTATTATGAGAAGGATCGTTCGTTAAGAATTTTTTGTCTTCGAAATATTCTGTACGACTACCAAATCCAACTGAATCTAATACCATATCCAAAGTAGCATCAAATACAAATGGGATAACAATTCTATTAAAATTCATTGAGTTATTTAATTCAACTGACATAACTGCCTGTTCTCCGGCATAAACGGAATCAGATATAAACATTAAAGTATCCCCTGGGGCAATTACAAAACCGTTTTGGGTTGAAGCAAGCGGACCATAGGCTGTCTCTATTGTCAAAGAGACATTGAAAGCTCCCGAATAAGTGTAGGTATGGACAGGGTTTTGTTCGGTAGATGTGTTGCCGTCTCCGAAATCCCATTGCCACGAACTTGCCAGTACGCTTGAGCTATCATAGAATTGAACAGTTATGGGAGGGTCTCCAAACGTTGTATCAGCCGTAAATTTAGCTCCCCATTCTACTGCGGCGGCGGCATCAACAAGTCCCCACCCATAAGTATTATCAGGTGTGTCAGAATTGTCAGCAGTCTCCATAATAAGAGTTCTGATAAGCGACGATGGAAATGTCGGATGTGCTTCAATAGCGAGACATGCAACTCCTGCCACTAATGGACAAGAGAAGGAAGTTCCGCTTGATGTGCCATAACTATTATCGTAAGTTGCTGTCGAAACATAATCAGATAGCCCACGAGCTACAACTTCCGGTTTGGTTCTGCCATCGTATGTTGGTCCTCTTGATGAAAAACTGGTAATCAATCCTGCTGATGAGACAGCACCAACAGAGAGAATATTAAAAGCATCTGCCGGAGCACCCAAAGATCCTGAAGAAGGACCTGAATTCCCCATTGAATTACAAACAATAATCCCAAGACTTGCGGCAGTATTGGCGGCTATTGTTGTCAGGGCTGTTTCTCCATCGAAATCAGCATAAGTGTACCAGTCAGTATAACCGAGAGAAGAGGTGATAACATCGGCGCCTAACTGTTCAACCCATTCAGCGGCGGCAACCCAGTTGTCTTCTTCGACCACAGTTTCACTTCTGACGTCTTCAGTTTTACATAATATTATATTTGCATTATAAGCAGGTCCTATTAATTTACCTTGCATAAAACCGGCTGATGTTCCCCATGTTGATGTGCCATGATTCCAGGAACTAGACCAATCTTCCGGTTCATTAGATACATCGTCATCATTGAAAATAAAATCATATTCTGCAAGAACTCTGTTGTGATTATAATGATAAGCAAATGCTTCGTGAGATTTTCTGAATCCGGTATCAAAAATTGCAAGTGTAACACCTGCTCCGCTAAAACCTTTATTATGAGCTGAAATTACATTTATTTGATTGACCTGGGCATATGAACTGCCATAGTCTAA
The DNA here is from genome assembly GCA_034659415.1 of Candidatus Zixiibacteriota bacterium. GTDB lineage: Bacteria > Zixibacteria > MSB-5A5 > GN15 > FEB-12 > QNAD01. The sequence continues at coordinate 9,651 of JAYEHE010000331.1, forward strand.
ACTGTTGGAAGATTTAGTATAATCATCATCTGTTTCTGAATTGTTTGGTATTATCGGGATATCTCTTTTGAAAAAAGCTACAGGTTCAATTTTGTAAACAAAAGGCATTTGTTCAATACTTTTTAGTTTTGTTATTTCTATTTCAAAACTGGCAGCATTTAGCCATTTGGATTCTCTTCTTAATTTGCCTCCTGATTCAATTATTTTTTTGATGTAATCAGCTTTTACCGGTATATCAAGAAAGAGCACGCCTTGTATGTTTTCTTTTGAGCGACGAGCTTTAACTTTTTCGGATAATATTATTTTTGATGCTACTTTATCAAATCCGGCTTTGTCATAAAAGCCTTTGTCGGTAAAGTGTACCCATACTGTCGCTGTTTCACTATTTCTGCTTTTCAGGAAATTTTCAGCATTAGCAGTTAGTGATTTATCCGGTTTTATCCGAATAAGAGCTGATTGTGATAAATTATCGGATGTTTTAGCTTGTAGAATTGAGCTAAAACTTATTAGG
>JAYEHE010000332.1:0-10146 GCA_034659415.1 Candidatus Zixiibacteriota bacterium
ATCGAAGCTATGAAAATTGATATGGTTGTGGTCAGGCATAGTTCCTCGGGTGTCCCCTACTTTTTAACACAGTGTATGGATGCAAACATTATCAACGCCGGAGATGGCACCCACGAACATCCGACTCAGGCTCTTCTGGACATGTACACTATAAAAAAGAAATATGGCAAATTGGATGGATTGAGAGTTGTCTTGATCGGTGATGTTAAACATTCACGTGTTATTCGTTCAAATATCTGGGGGCTTAAGACAATGGGAGCATCAGTTGCTCTTTGCGGACCGGCAACCTTAATGCCGTATGAAGTTGAACAATTAGGGTGTGATGTTTATACCAATATTGATGAAGCTTTAGATGGTGCTGATGTTGTTAATGTCATGCGAATCCAATTAGAACGACAGGAATCCGGTTTGTTCCCTTCGCAAAGAGAATTTACCAAACTTTTCGGAGTTACCAAAGAACGCCTTAACAGATTGAATAAGAATTTTACAATTATGCATCCAGGTCCCATAAATCGCGGCGTTGAAATAACAAGTGAAGTTGCAGACAGCAAACACTCGGTTATTCTGGATCAGGTCACCAATGGCCAGGCGGTAAGAATGGCTGTTCTTTACTTACTATCGGGACGTAAAGAAGAGGAGAGCGAATAATGGTCAGCAAAAAATATGATTTAGTAATAAGAAACGGACGGGTTATTGATCCTGCTTTGGGGTTTGGCAAAGATGCTAACATCTTTATAAAAGATAGTAAAATTATTAAAATTGAAAAAGAAGAAGAAACTGATAAAAGAGAACTCAATTCCTTAGCAGAAAATCAATCTGTTGATGCATCAGGGAAAATTGTTGTCCCGGGGTTAATTGATATCCATGTTCATCTTCGTGAACCGGGCAGAGAAGGTGCGGAAACCGTACAGAGTGGTTGTGCCGCCGCTACTGCCGGAGGGTTTACATCTATCTGCTGTATGCCAAACACAATGCCACGTATTGATAATCAGGAAACAGTAAAATTTGTACAGGACAGAGCAAAAAATGCTAAAGCCAGAGTTTATGTGGTGGGAGCTATCACTAAAAATATTGAAGGTAAACAGCTGGCGGAAATTGGTGACTTAGTTGAGATGGGTGCCGTAGGTATTACTGATGATGGTAATTTTGTTCAGGACCCAGTCATTATGAGATTGGCACTTGAGTATGCCAAAATGTTTGATATACCTGTTATGCAACATGCCGAAGATAAAAATCTGTGTACTGGCGGAGTGATGAACGAATCATACCAATCTGCCAGATTAGGAATGAAAGGGTCTCCGGCGGTTGCCGAAGAAATAGCGGTTCTTCGTGATATAGCACTCTGTAGTTTAACAAAAAGCAAATTACATATTCAACATGTCTCCACAAAAGGGGCAGTTGATGCCATACGCAAAGCAAAAGCCGAAGGTGTTAATGTTACCGCCGAAGCATCGCCCCATCATCTAATTCTTACCGATGAAGAAATTGGTAAAGAATTTAATACAAATTTAAGAGTCAATCCTCCCCTGCGCACAGTCCAAGACCGTGAAGCGGTCATAGAAGGACTTGTTGATGGTACCATTGATTGTATTGCCTCTGATCATGCTCCACACTCCGAAGAGGATAAAGATGCTGAATTTGATCAAGCTCCTCCCGGAATGATTGGTCTGGAAACATCTGTTGGTTTGATTAAAACATATTTGATTGATAAAGGCTATATGAGCTGGGCTGATGTTATCAGAAGAATGTCTTTTAATCCGGCACGAATTCTTAATCTGGATGGTGGGACATTAGCTATCGGTTCAATTGCGGACATTACAATAATTGACCCAGAAAAGAAATGGACAGTCAAAGCAAATAAATTCAAATCACGTTCAAAAAATTCTCCCTTTATTGATTATAAATTGAACGGACAGATTTTTAAAACGATACTTGGCGGAAAAATAGTTTTCGAGCAATAAGTTTTGCTAATGTTTTATTAGTTTTTAGGTCAGGAGGCCTCCTTCGGCAAATTGTATGCCCTATGCTCCAGACTTTTTACTTATTCACAAAAAGGAATAAATTATGCCTTGTCTGGAAATAACTATTCCTAAAACCGATGATAAGATGCGAAAACAGCTTGCTGAAAAACTTACAACCGCTTTTGCTGAAACCACCGGTTTCCCCAAAGAAATATTTGGGATTTTATTCAACGAATATAAACTTAAAAGAGCTGCCTCAGGTGGAGTTCTATGCGACAGTTACGAGGGACGACCGTATCTTCACTTCTTGCTTTATTGCCCACGTCTGAAACGAACGGTTAAACAAAAAGTAGTTGAACAATTTACAAAAATTTATTTGGATATCATCGGAAAAGATGATTGGTTGCCGATAATTCATATTTGTGAACATCCTTATGATAATGTCGGTGTCGGTGGCAAGCTTCTTTCTGATTCGTATGAACAATGTGCTAAAGCTAAATTTTATTATGAACTCCCGAAAGATTAATTATGAACCTGTACGATAAAAGATATCAAAACGAAAAATATTACTGGGGCAAAGCACCATCCTCGCTCTGTAAGTTATGTCTGAAACATTGTGTCAGGTTCGCCTCGGCGAACTCCTCACCTGCTGATCTTTTAGCTGGGGCAGACGAGGGCGTCTGCCGCCCACATGTCCTTTTTTCATTCAATTTAAAAAAAATATTTTGACTGAAAAGTAAGATGCAGATTGTTACCCAACGAATCTTGTTGGGTCGGTGATGACTCCCTGTAATGCAGACGCAACGGCTGTTGCCGGAGAACAAATATAAACTGATTTGTTACTGTTATTATCGACTTCTGGGATATATTTGCCATTGATTGTAGCCAGACAATTTTCTCCATCCGCCATCATTTGATGCAGATTATTAATTCGCACTGGTAACCCCGGATTCATAACCATTGCACCGGATTCAATAAATACTCGGATGAGTCCTTTTTTTAATGCTTTCAGGTAAACATTTTGAGAACCGGGAATAACTAACAAACGGCAATCAGAATGAACTTTTTTACCTTTAAGAATATCAGCACCGATACGTAAATCTTCGAAACGACCACTCGAACAACTTCCCAAAATAGCCATATTGACCGGCAACCCTTCCATCTCAGCAACAGTTTTTATACTTTTGTTACCGTTTGGTCCGGCAATCTGAGGCGATAATTGGTCAATGTTAATTTGGTACATTCCTTGATAAACAGCATCTTTATCGGCAATAATCGGACTATAATTTTCTTGAGTTCTGCTGTTTAAAAATCTTCGCGTTGTAGAATCAAAATGACATATAGCACCTTTTGCACCCATAGCTGATGCCTGATTTGTAAGAGTGAACCTCTCCCCGATTGTCATTTTTGAAAGAACCGAACCATAGTATTCAAAAACTTTTCCTTGAATATCATCGATAGAAAGTTGTTTCATTATTGACAGTGCAATATCTCTGGCTGATACAGATTTTTTGCGACGGCCATTTATGTCAATTCTCAATGTTGGAGGAACAGTTAATTTGGCTTTACCGGTTCCCCATAATTCTGCCATTTCTTTAGGGGAAATAATTGCTGTATATGCGGAAAGACTACCATAAGAATCAATATTTGGATCGCACCCAACACCAAATTGTCCGGGGAGCAATAATCCTTTTTCCAAAACAATTTGATGACAGTCACCTTTGTTGATGTCGTAGAAATAATTAATATTATGACGGCGAACAAACTCTCTTACCATTTTATTTATGTCAGGATGAAAACTTTCAGTTTTGTTTAGTCCCGCTTGAAGAGAAAGAACTATTTTATTAGAATTCCAGATATAATCATACGAATTTTTAGAAAATTCTTCGATTATTTGCCCTAAATAAAACTGACTAACAGTCAGGTCAGGTTCAATTTCAACAGTCTCCCCAACCGAGACTTCTCCAGATTCTACTTTTTGAGCAATAATTTTTTGTAAAATTGATCTTTTACCATACAGTGATAAGTTTCCATGCTTTGTCTTAAGTCCAGGGAAATTCAGTTCAAGCTGTTCCAATTTTAGAAAAGCTGGTTTCTCTCTTATATTATATCTTCGACGCCAATTATAAAAAGCGGCTTTTGAAATGCCTAATTCCAATCCGCATTTGTCGTCATCACCATATCGTTCCCAGAGAGTCAATATTTCTTTTTCAGAAAATTTAGGCAGTGAATATTTGGGTATATTTTTTTTGCGACGCCAATATGCAATCAGATAAGCTGGTACTCCCCCAAGACGTTCACCAATTTTTTCATCGGTTTTATATAGTTTTTGAAGTTGCTCCAATTCCGATTTATTAGGAATTTTTTTGCGGGGATTCATATTTTCGCAAATTCCTTTTTAAGCAAATCATATATTGGTTCTATTGGAACAGAAACAACTTTTGTTTTACCAATAATCGGCATAAAATTAGTATCACCCTGCCAACGAGGAACAATGTGCATATGACAGTGACCAGGAACGCCAGCACCTGATGATTTTCCGAGATTCATGCCCAAATTCATCGAATCAGGTTTCATGCTTTTTTTTATCACTTTTACTGTTAATTGCACTAATGAGAAAAATTCGCGTGCTTCTTCGGGATTGAGTTTCTCAATCTGTCCAATATGACGCATTGGAACAACCATCGTATGTCCTGAGTTGTAAGGAAATTTATTTAGGATTACTATATTTTTTTCACCTCGATAAACAATCAGATTCTTAATAGAATCTTTCATCTTTAACCGGTTGCAAAAAATGCACCCTTTTTCCTTTTTACTCTTAATAAACTCAAAGCGCCATGGCGCCCATAACATTTTGTCAGCCATAGATATCTATATTACAAAATATTTTTTATTAATCAATCGTTATTCAATAAGAATTTACAACCATACAGGTAACTTGTTAATTATCAGCAAGATACGCTACCATTAGTATTATTGTCTGATGATTTTTGATAGCAAAATTAATGGTATTTAGTTAAAGTTATATTATAAAAGGTTTTAAGCTGATTTATAATATTTTTTTGTTGAACCGAATTAATTTACATTCTAAGTTTGATTTATGAAAAGGAGTTCGCTCATGCGGCTGGATTTGGATACAGGGAGTATCCGCAGCCGTTTATTACAATATTGCCGTTTACAACAGGGAGAGATTTGGGAAGACCCTCTTGGTTTTCATAAAATTGGCTGTGGCGATGCGGTAGATTTTAATTTTATCCAAAACCTTTTTCAAAATAAAAAAGCAACTCTTGCGGTGCATGATCCACCTTACAATTTGGTTATGTTTGAACAAAAATCAGTAGAAGAGTTTGCCGAATGGTGTCGGATGTGGGTTGAAAATAGTTATCAAATATTGTCTGATAATTCTTCGTTCTATATCTGGCTGGGTGCTGACCAAAATAATCATTTTCAACCATTGCCACAATTCATGACAATGATGATAAAAACAAATTTCGACTCTCGCTCGTTCATTACGATGCGTAACCAACGAGGATATGGAACTCAGAAAAACTGGATGGCTGTCAGGCAGGAACTTTTATACTACACCAAAGGTAAGCCTGAGTTTGAAGTACATTATACTGCTATTCCGAAAATTCTCCGAGGTTATTATAAAGTTGTAAATGGTAAAATGACAGAAAATTTACAGCGAAGCAAATCACCCAATATCAGACCCGGAAATGTCTGGGTAGATATTCAGCAAGTGTTTTACCGGATGGAAGAAAACGTAAATGGGTGTTATGCTCAAAAACCCCTTAAATCAATAGAGCGGATTGTAAAATCTTCGTCTAATAAAAATGATATAGTCACCGATTTCTTTTCACATTCCGGTACAACTTTGATAGCATGCGAAAAATTAGGACGTTCTTGTTATACGGTTGACATTGATCCGATATTTGCTGAGTTATCAATTCGTCGGTTGGAAAGATTAAGAAAAACCGGTAAAACCGGTTGGCAGGGACTTAACCCATTTGAAAAAGAATTATCAGATTTGCATCAAAAAGTTTCTGCGTAAAACCTTTAATTTATTTGTATAAAGAACCACTTGTTGTATATTTATTATAACTAAACAATTTGGGAGGAATTATCATGGCAAATTATATTATGGCGATGAGTATCAATCCGGAGGCAAAAAAAGAACATCCGGACCTTTCACATTATGTGAATGAATCATTTGAAGTTTTCACTAAAATGGAATTGAAAGTTGAAAATGTTTTTGCAACTTTGGGGCGATATGATTTTTTGATTGTCTTTAATGCCGATGTACACGAAGATGTATTTAAAATCGCATCAGAGATAAATTCCCGAGGAATTTTAAATACAGAAACCTGGCCAGTCATCCCTTATGATGATTTTTCTGAATTGTTAGGGTAACCAAGAAAGGAAAGCTTATGAAATACGGTGCACGTAATCAGATAGTAGGTAAAGTATCATCAATTGATAAAGGCACTATGATGTGCAAAGTTAAACTTGAGATTCCAGCCGAGATGAAAATGAGTTCGGTTATGACGGTTGAATCGATGGAAGAGATGGGTTTGAAAGAAGGGGACGAAGTGAAAGTAATTGTAAAAGCAATTAATGTTCTTTTGGTAAAAGAATAGTTTTATATTACATCGATATAAAACCTGACGAAATAATTCAAATCAAAAGCGGCACCCGATGGATGATAACGTTGGGTGTCGTTTAATATATTACGCAAACCAAAAGTAATAGCGGCTTTGTTTTTCATCAGTTTTTTCCGTATAGAAACATCTGCAATCAACATCTCATTAATAGTCGTGTCTTGGTCTATCCAGAAAGTTGAACTTGTATATTTTATTTTCCCCCAGAAAGAGAGATTCTTATATGGTTCATAAGTCATGCTTAGTTGAAGAGTGTGTTTGGGGTTTTCTTTTCTTTGATCATTAAATCTTTGGCTGTCACCTTTGCTCAAGGATAAACTATAAAAGAAGTTTACTGCTAAGTTATTTGAATTTTTATAATTTAAATAAAATTGGCTGGAAAAAATTTTACCATCAGGAGAACTTGTTCGTTTATAATTATAATAACTATCATAGTAACTATAAATGTATTTTAAATATCCATTAAGAGATTTGGTCAAGTTAAATTCCCAATCTAAATAATATTGCACATTTGCATTTTTTAGAATATGAATCAACGGACTTATATGTAACTCATCATTTATGATTCTTGGACTATAATAATTTATATCATCGGAATACCGTATTCCCATGAAATATCCCAATTGTAGAGTGTGCTGGTTGTTAATTTTAACTTTAATTTTTTCGATAACTTTAATATTATATCGATTGGGACTTGTACTAAACATAGGCCCATGATTCTTGTAGTATTCGAAGGATATTGAATTAGTTATTTTATTTGATAAATTGTAATCAAAATATAATCTTGTTTTAAATAAATTTATATTATTACTATAATAGACTGTTGGGTTATAACGAAGTTGTATAATATGCTTCTGAAATTTATAATCAATTTCTGAACCAATTCTATACTTAGTTCTAATGTGATCTATTCTAATTGATGATTTAACTATTTGATCTCTGAAAATCATAAGTTTATTGTGAAAATCTTTAATTGCATTTCTACTTATATTCATTTTGGCAGTAATTTTAATGCTATTTGAAATATTGATTGGATATGAAGTATTAATGAAATTATAAGTCTTGATTAAACCCTGAGGGGCAGGCAGAGTAAAGAAATTATGAATATCTTCAAACGATGTCATACCTCCCAATAATTTTAATTTACCAATGTTACTTTTGAATCCAGCAGCGAGTAAATTTTGTTTAGGAAATCCACCATCAATAGCATCTGTGTTTCTTTGACGAACAGCCGGGTCAGTAGGGAAATGAACCGAGTTTTTGAAATTGATCGATAAAGAATTGTTGTTAATTCTTTTATCAAATACAACACCAATATTCTCTGCCAGTCGGTCAACATTGGGTGAAGTATGCTCGGTATATCGATAAGGTCCCGGATCACCGATTTCATTAGCCAGATTACCTTCAATTTTGAGAGTTGTTTTTTTGTTATTATCAATCGTGTGAAAATGCAAGGCACCGGATTCAATAAACTCGCCGGAATAAATTCCTGGAATATTTATAACTTCAATATAATCAATCTGTGAAATATTGATTGGTATCATATCAAGCGGTTTGGTCCCCCAATATTCAGCATCAAGCAGAACATCGTCTAAAATTATTTTCCATCTTTGATATGAATATGGTTCCAACCCATTAGGACTAACATTCCATGTTACGCCATCTATGGAACTGGTGTGCCACTCAGGGATAAGAGTGAAAATTTCTGATAGTTGAGTAATGCCGGACGCTTCGATTTCTTTTTTATCTATGATTCTATTGCCAGCTGTTTCACCTGAGACAGATAATGAAAAAATAAGAAACATAAAAGTTAATAAATATAGTAATTTACTGTTCATTGGAGGAATTCCTTTAGCCATTTGGGGGAATCAAATGAATATGCAACTCCGACCGAAACAGACCATAGATAAATTCTTTTATATGTAAATATTTTACAATGTTCCAATGCTAAATTGAAAGCATATCTCTTATTTAAAGAATATTGTACTGATGAAATAGCCCCAAGATATAGTTCATGTTCTGATTTAAGTTCGGAATGAATATCAGGATCATCAAAATCCATATAATAATTTCCCATTCTTAAACCAGTATAATTGGAAAATGAATTACTGATTTTATAATTAAATCCAAACCCGACAAAAGAATATATGGAATTGTAATCAGGTTGGTCGATAGATAATGATTTGTTTTTGTTATAAATAATTCCTAACTCAATCATCCCTGAATAAAAATTTGTCCTACCGTTAAATTCAAAACTGGTTTTCGGTTCCCAATAATCATGGAAGTCATTGCTGTTAATATTAGAAACAAAATTGAAAATAATAGTTGAGCTATCAAATGGTACGGCATTGATATTGGTAGAGCAAAAAATAAAGAGTAATAAAAATATTATTATTATTTGTTTAAACATCTTTCAAACTGATTTCATCTGTATCAATTTTCGCATAACTGAAATGTTTGATAAAATCTCCGGAATTTATATAGGTCCCATTTTCAAAGGTTTTAAGTATTGGTTTATGAAGATGGCCGATAGCAACAACATCAAAATTTTCGTTTAATTTTTCTCGAGCGTAATTCTCATAGTCCTGTTCAAACCTATCATAAGTCCGATGAGACGTGTGTTCTCTTGAGTGTCCGGCAACCGCTTTTGCCAGAGGAATAGCCCAATCGACTGGGAGTTTTCTATAAAGCCAAATATTAAATCTGTTTCTTAGAATCTTTTTTAGAATTCTATAGCCAGTATCGTTTTTAGCCAAGCCGTCACCATGAGTAGAATGGATTGAATATTTTTTATATTTAAAATCAAAACTATCGCGATGAACTGATATTGACAATTGCTTTTCAAAAAAATCATCCATCCAGAAATCATGGTTACCGCTAACATAGTCAATTTGGATTCCTTTTTCCCTGAGAGATTGAAGCATGAAAAGAATTTTCATATGCTCTTTGGGCATGGCATTTTTATACTCGAACCAAAATTCAAAAAGATCCCCCAAAATCAAAAGATGGTCACCATCGGCTTTTACAATCTCAAAAAGTTGCCTGATTTTTTCAAGCTTAATTTGTTCCTGCTTTAGATTGTTTGAGCCAAGATGTGCATCTGAAAAAATATATAAAGCCATACTGAGCAGTAATACTACTTTACTTTTTTATAGGTTAACTTCTCGTAATATTAACTTATACGTTCAATTGACTTTTTCATGGAATTAAAAAAAGCATCGCTTAATTTATCCAGTGAAATATCAATTAAATCATTTATTTTAATTTTATCGCTTTGGACTGTTCCAATTTTTGTGCAAGCTATTCCCGATTGTTCAAACTGTTTTTTGATTTTGTTTTCGTTTTCAGGTTTACAGCTGATAACAACTCGTGACTGGGTTTCGCCAAAAAGGAAAGCATCGGTGCGAATTTTATTTTCAATTTCAATTTTTGCCCCGAATTGTTTATTCTTATTTGAGATGCAACTTTCACAAAGAGCAATAGCCAATCCGCCTTCGGAGCAATCATGGGCACTTTCAATTAGATTA
>JAYEHE010000333.1:0-2327 GCA_034659415.1 Candidatus Zixiibacteriota bacterium
AGAATACTCATCATTTGAATAGATTCTTTGGTCCTGTTTCATCAAGAGAATTCCCTGGCTATACTGGTATAAGTTGTTGTTAAGCCATTCTATCTGCAACTAAATCTTAGTAGAGCTTAAAAGATCGTGAGGTAATGAACGTATCTGCAATTATTTCATAGTGAAGTCATGCCTATATGTCAAGGATATTTTTTTGCTGATGTAATACGCCTTATCGAAAGCAACGAAAGCAGGTCTAATAATTACATCCGAATACATGCACTATTTTTTACTCGGACAAAAACTGAGCTTTTTGGTTATAATCCAGATTGCCATATGAATTATAAATGCCATTTTTTATTCATTTACATATTCTATTAAGATCATATTCCGGTCATTGAATTGCTTTATATATTGATATTCTTCATTTTGCAGTGGATTGTTGTTGATTATAGAGGAACTGCCTTGGGGGTTGATCAAACTTCCTTTCCATGATAATAAATAGTGCTTGGGGCTACACTATTTTGAGGGTATACAGATTAAGAAACATTTCACAAAGGCAGGTAAAAGTCACTTTTTACTGTTTTCAGATACACTTTTTTAAACTAAGATAAAGAAAGGAGGACAGATATGAAATGCCCAGCCTGTGGAAATTCAATGGTAGAAATGAACGTAGGGAGTATAACTGTGGATGTTTGTAGAGGTGGATGTGGAGGAATTTGGTTTGATCGCTTTGAGTTACAGAAAGTTGACGAGCCACATGAATCAGCAGGTGAGAGCTTGTTGGACATTGAAAGAAATTCGAATGTTAAGATTGACCCTTCCAGGAAGAGGAAATGCCCAAAATGCAAAGACATAATAATGATGCGGCATTTTTTCAGTGTTAAGAAAGAGGTAGAGGTTGATGAATGTCCCAATTGTGCCGGATTTTGGATAGATTATGGTGAACTGGCATTTATTCGTAGGCAATATAATACTGAGGAAGAAAGGAAAAAAGCTGCTGATGATTATTTTTCAGAGATATTCGGCAGAGAGCTTGGAAGGATGCGAAAGGAGGGGGAAGAGGGGTTAGAAAAGGCAAAAAAAATCGCTCACATGTTTCGTTTTATATGCCCCAGCAACTATATCCCTGGCAAACAAGATTGGGGAGCTTTCTAAGTATTCGTGTATCTGAATTGATAATTAGCATTTAAATCAGAACATATTAATCTTCCCCAGCCTAATCACAACTTGGCATCACCTTAAAGAGCTGATAGAGCTGACAAAAGAATATACTAAAGTTTTGAGTGGTAAAAATTTTAGGATGTACATTTTTTTCTTCAATGGGGAATATGGCTGGGAGAAATTATTGATTTTTTGACCTCAATGATCTATTCCAAACATTATTCAAATGAGTATAGAAATTATTTATTACCATGGTAAAGAGGAACGATTCGCCTGCTCAATCATGACAGAAGGCTTCAGGTTAGGCAATGAAGGGTGGGGGAATGGATGGGGAAATGGACTCTATTTAAGCGGTACTTTATCATTTGCTTCGGATTGGGGCGCTATAATAATAGTATGTGAATTAACGAAAGGCACACGCATTCTTTGGCACTCCAACTATGAACCGAATACAATATTATATCTCAAAAAAGAATTTGGAGCGGGCATAGTTAAACCTGATTTTTGGAAACAAATACCGAGAAACAAACAGTTAAAACGAAAAGAAATTATTTCTCTATGGAACTATTTAATTAATCATTAAACATTATACTGGCCCCCGCAGGTTTAGCAAAAGGCGTATAGTTATGCTTCAGGAAAGTTATTCGAGAATATATGACCAATTGAAGTATCATGGTTTTGATGGTGTTGGCTTTAGTGATTCTGAATGGCCGGAAATATTGTTATTTAATCCTTCAAAAGCAAACCCTTTATCTGCTCACTGGCGATATAATGATAAGTGTGGTAAGTCAAATCGAATAGACTTACCCGAGCTGGAAAATATTCAAAAAATTGCGAAAAGAGAATACGAGGAAGAGCTTTAAGAATAAGACATAGGGGAAAATTAGGTAGACCTGGTGAAAACCAGCGTTGAAGGTGGTTATTGTTAACTTATTGAGATTACATAAAATATCTACCTATTATTACTTGTTCCTCCTTGTTTTTTTCAAGCCTGATTTTGACTCTTAATCAGTAGGTTAGAGGTTCGATTCCTCTACGGCCTATCAAAAAACCAAAGGGCTTATTGTTGTTTTTTTGTGTACCCTATGTGTACCCACTGCAGCCGACGCCCAGCTAAGTATTTGATATTATGCACATTATACACAGTATGCATATTAGACAAAAAGAAATGGGCAGTAGAAAAT
>JAYEHE010000334.1:0-10109 GCA_034659415.1 Candidatus Zixiibacteriota bacterium
CTGCTAACTATGGTGCTGATGATCTGGTTGCTTCTGCTGGCTCCAATAACAATATTGAAATAGCCACTAAAGATGAAGGTTCTTTGTATTATCTCAAACAGATAGCTGCTGCTGGTGCTACTTCTGATTTGAATAATGTCCTTGGTCTTGCTGTTGATACTCAAAACAATACCGGTGTAAATGCTCAAGTTCGGTTTGACGGTTATATTAATAATGTAAATGATATTAAATTTGCTTCAACTGGTACATTTACATTGAAGTCAGCCGCAGATGGTGATTCTGACCAGGCAACTCTCAGTATTATTACCGATAAAGCTTCTGCCGCAACTGGTTCTGATGGTATCAATGCTGGCTTAATGCTGGCAACTGTCACAGGAACAAAACTTGATGTTCGTTTGAACGGTGGTACAGCTGTTGAAGCTACTGTTGGACAGAATGCAACTATTTACTCACCTGATAGAGAAGAATCAATTACTGTCAACTATGGTCTTACTTCTACCGGTGGTAATGAAACTATTTCCAATACTGACCAGTCATTAGTTTTCCAAATTGGTGCTAATGTTGGCCAGACTGCTCGTATTTCAATGAGAAATATGTCAGCATCCTCATTGGGTAATCATCAGGTTGGTAACATGTTTACAAGTCTTTCCAATATTGATGTTACAACAGCCTCGGGTGCCCAGGATGCTCAGTCTATTGTTGATGCTGCGATTAACGAAGTTTCCACAACTCGTGGTACTCTTGGTAGCTTCCAGAAAAACACCCTGGAATCTAACTTAAGAAACCTTCGTATTGCCGCTCAAAACCTGACTGCATCCGAATCAACGATTCGTGATACAGATATGGCTAAAGAAATGTCAAACTTTACTAAGAACCAGATTCTTATGCAAGCCGGTACTTCCATGCTTGCTCAAGCTAATCAGGTTCCGCAGTCAATTTTGTCACTATTCTAAGCTATTAGCTTATAGATTGTCAGGGGAAGTTAACCTTCCCCTGATATAAAAAAAGGATAAACATTTAAGTAATGACATTGAAGTCAAACAATACAGGAGTTAAAAAAAATGCCAGGATTTAATTCGATTGATGGTATCTCATCCGGTTTAAATACGACTGAGATGGTTGATGCCATTATGGATTTTGAGAGGCGTCCGGCAGTTCTTTTAGAAGTACAGCAAGCCGAAAAACAAGCAGTTGTTTCTGCGTTCCAATCACTCCAAGCAAAATTTTTAGCATTATCAAGTGATCTTTCAAATATTTCCAATATCAGTACATTTGAAAAAGCATCTATTACCGTATCCGACGACTCTTATTTGAGTGCAACAAGAGGCGGCGATATAAGTTCTGGAACATATTCATTTCAAGTTCTTGAATTAGCTCATAATCATCAGATTGCAAGTCAGGGTTTTGACGATGATAGCCTTGAAGATTTTGGAACAGGAGATATTACAATCAATGTAGGGGATGGGGCAGAAAAAATTATTACAATTGATGAAAGCAATAATTCACTGGTTGAAATTAAAGATGCTATTAATAATGCTAATGCTGGCATTAATGCATCGATAATTAATGATGGAACATCATCGAATGCCTTCAGATTAGTACTAAGTGCAAATGAAACAGGAAAACAAAATCAAATTTCAATAACTTCGCAATTAACAGGCGGAAGTAATTTAAATTTTGGCTCGTCATCATTTGATAATCCTGAGACAATATCAGAAGCGGCTAACTCAACATCTGCTGTCTCTCTCGGAGCCACTTCGGCTTATACTGGAGATACCAATACGTCATTTACTTTTACCGTAGCCGGGACTGGTGAGCAGACAATTGGGACAGATACAATTACTTTGAATTGGGTAGATGATAATGATGCAACTAATAACGGCTCAATTATTGTAACTCAGGCTGATTTTGAATATGAAGTAGTGGGTGCCGACGGAATGTATTTGTCGTTTTCATCCGGAGTTATGACAGCCGGCGATTCATTTAAAGTAGATACTTTTACGCCATTGTTGCAATCTGCTTCAAATGCAAGAGTTGCTATTGGTTCTGGAGATGGTACCGGTGCCCCCATAACTGTTTCATCAGATACAAATAATTTCACCGAAATAGTAGGTGGTATAAATCTGTCTGTTAAAAAAGTTACTGCACCAGGAGAAAGTATAACGGTGAATACTGATATTGATGTTTCTGGGATAAAAGAAAGACTGAATAGTTTTATTAAAAATTATAATTCTTTGAATGAATATATCGATAAACAGAATACTTATAATGTCGATACTCAAGAAGCCCCGATTCTTTTTGGCGACTATACCATTTGGAGAGTACAAAATTCTTTGCGTAGCAAAGTGTCTTCAATCGTAGAGGGTGTTGAAGGACAGTATAATCAACTCTATTCAATAGGTATTAAAACTGACGTTAAAGGGCAATTAAAGATTGATAATAATGCCAAACTTGAAGCCGCCCTTCGAGACAACCTTGAAGATGTTATAAAGTTATTTACTAATACCGGAAATTCATCCAATAACGGGATAGAATTTATGTCTGCAACAGAAGATACAAAAGCGGGCGATACCTATGATGTTGATATAACTCAAGCGGCGACTCATGGTGGATTTCAAGGCGAAAGCATCAATGATTTGGCAACAACTGCTATCACTATTGATGATTCAAATAAAAATTTGAAATTTAAAATAGATGGTACAATTTCAGAAGAAATTGCTTTGGTTGAAGGAACTTATAATTCTAATCAGGATTTAATTGATGAAATACAAGCCCAAATTGATGCCGATTCGAAGATAGGTTCAAGAGGTGTGACTGTTGAATGGGTAGATAACGGTGACGGTACAGGATATATAAATTTGGAAACTTCTTCTTATGGTACTTATTCAAAAATTGAGCTGGAATCTTCTATAGAGAACTCAGCATTTTCTGCTCTGGGTATTTCAGGAGGAACTACTATTATAGGAAAAGATGTTGCCGGTACTGTTAATGGTGAAGAAATGACAGGCTCGGCTCAGATTCTCAGGGGCGAAGAAGGAAGTGAGACTACTGAAGGATTGGTGCTGAAAGTTACTCTTGATGAAGCAAATGTTGATGATGCCGTTGAAGGTACGTTAGCTTATACTCAAGGTTTGGGAACTTCATTGAAATATTCAGTTGATAATATTACAAAAGCAAATGATGGCGTGATTGATAATAGAATCAATATGTATAAAAACCAGATTGAATCGATATCTGATCAAATCAAAGCTATTGATGAGAGGTTAGCTCTTCGGAGAGAATCTTTATATAAGAAATTCTATGAAATGGAAGTAGCGTTGGGTGAGATGAACAGCCAGATGGATTTTCTGGAAACTCAGTTTGCCGGCATTAATGCAAATTGGGGAACCGGACAGGATAACTGATAGGAACAGAACATTATGGAAGACAAAATTCAAAATTATCGGACAATTGACACTCAAGGTAAAAGTCAAATTGATTTAATTTTACAGGTTTATGATGGAGCATTGGGGTCGTTGCGGCAAGCTAAAGAAAAATATGCCGCCGGCGATAATAATGCGGGCTATGAAATGTTGGAAAAAACAAAAAAATTTGTAACTCACCTTTATACTACGCTAAATATGGAAGAGGGTGGTGAAATTGCTGAAAATCTGGCTAAATTATATGCTTATATCATCAGTCAGATTTGTATCTTGGAAGCAACCAAAGAATCTTCGCAAATTGACGATATAATTACTATACTCGGCGAACTTCGAGAAGGTTGGCAGAGTATCAAAGACAGCGACCAAGCTCAAGAGGTTAACGAGAAAAAATCTCCAAAGCTGGTTAAAAATGAAATTTCTATAACTGGATAGATATTTATGAATGATAATTTAAATCAATTGGAAAGAGAACTAATTACTATTTTAAAAGAAGAATATTCATTTTATCAATCTTTGTTTATTATGTTGGATAAGCAGAAAGACTTATTGAAATATAATAAAGAAGATCACTTGCTGGAATTATTTGCAGAAATTGAACGTAGTTATAAACGAATAAAAAAATCTGAAGATAAAATATCTACTCTGAAAAATAAAAACCCAAATATTTTTCGTCTGGCGGCGGCATTGCCGGAAGTTAAAAGAATTGTGAACAGTATTGTTACTCTGGTCAAAAAGAATGTAAGGCTCGTTCAGGAAAGCGAAGAATACATGAACGAAAAATACCAGAGAATCAAATCTGAAATTGGCGGACTTAAAAATAGTGAAAAGATTTTACAATATATGAGAGATAATGAACCATCACCACAATTTATTGATGGTAAACAATAATGTAATTGGTTTAACCTGATTTGTCAGGACGCCTTAAAATAGGAACGAAAAGGTGGTCAAGTGAAAATTGAACGAATAGGAAGCGAACTGATGGCAGTTCAATATGAACGCCAAAAACAAAATAACAGTGAAATAAAAAAAGATACAAAACAGAAGGATTATCTGGAAATCAGCTTAGAAGGTCGAAAAAAGTTGTCCGAATTAGCTGATAAAAAATTAAATGAAAGTCAGTCTGATAATACAACAAATGATTCAAGCAATAAGCTGGATGAAATACGCTTAAAAATTGCAAACGGATTTTATAAAACTGACGAAGTAAAACAGAAAATTGCCGATAAGCTAATTAAAGATATTTTTGATGAACCTAAGGAATAAAAATGGAAATAACTGCCATAGATAACAAAGTCAGACAGATAGTCTCAAATATTAGAAATCTGCCAACACCTCCAATTGTCTTTCATCAGATTCAAAAAGTTATGAGTGACCCGGACGTGAGTGCTGTTCAAGTCGCTGCAATTCTTGCGGAGGATCCGGCTATGTCAGTTAAAGTCCTAAAACTTACCAATTCTGCTTTTTACGGTTTGGCACGTGAAGTGGATTCTGTTAAACATGCAGTGGTTATTATTGGTTTAGAGGCAATCAAGAATTTAGTTCTGTCAGCTTCTGTATTGGATATGTTCAAAGGGAAAAATGTTGACAAGGATTTTCAGGAAAAACATTGGCGGCATTCTCTATCAACTGCTTTCTGTTGTAGGATTTTAGCGAATAAATTAAAAAAGACCGGAATGGTCAATCCGGACTCAGCTTTTTCGGCTGGATTGCTTCATGATGTTGGCAAGATGGTTTTGGCAATGTTTCTTTCAAGTGAATATAGTAAAGTTTTGGAATTAAGACAGTCTGATAAAGATTTGTCTGATTTTGAATTGGAAGAGAAAGCACTTGGGTATAACCATGCTCAGATTGGTGGAATATTGGCTTTACAGTGGAAATTGCCTGCAGTATTAGCCGATACTATTACATTCCATCACCATCCTCATCTTGCAGAGCATGAAGATTCCATACCTTTTGTTGTTAATCTTGGAGATTATATCTCAAAAAAGACATTTTATGAGGAAGATGATGAGTGTCTGATAGGCGAGCTTGATCCTCGGGTTAGAGAGCATTTGCAAGTCACAGATGAAGAGATTGAGGAAATCTCTGAGCTTTTGAGAGAAGAATATCTCAAAGCAGAAACATTTATGCAAATGGTGGGGATTTCTTGATTCATTAAAAATTTCTAAGTTCATTATTTACAATAAATTATTACATTATTTTGTAAAAAACAGGCTTGACAAATAAAACTGTTTCCCATATTTTACCAAACTTAAGTTTTATGGCTAAGCTGTTTTGATGTGGGCGATTAGCTCAGTTGGTTAGAGTACTTGCTTGACATGCAAGGAGTCACTGGTTCAAATCCAGTATCGCCCACCATATTAGAATTAGAAATGAAGCGGATGGTGTTGGCAGTTGCCACATATCCGCCGTTTGATTATAAAGTAAGGTTTTATGGCACAAGCTGAGATTAAATTACCGGATGGTTCATCGAAAATATTTGATTCGAATGTTACTGGTTATGATTTGGCAAAATCAATATCGCACGGGTTAGCCAAGGCGGCAATAGCTGTCAAGGTTGATGGCGAGGTGTGTAATTTATTTGATGAACTGCCTAATGGTGCCGAAGTGGAAATTCTTACTTTTGATCAAAAAGAAGGTAAAGAAATTTTCTGGCATTCCAGTTCCCATATAATGGCTCAGGCTGTACAAGAAATTTTTCCAAATACGAAACTTGCCATTGGTCCGCCTATTGCAGAAGGCTGGTACTATGATTTTGAGGTTGAAACGCCATTTACTCCCGAGGATTTGGAGAAAATTGAAAAAAAGATGGCAGAGATTATTAAAGAAAATTCTCCTTTTCATTGTGAAGTTAAAAACCGAATGGAAGCCATTGAGCATTATAGAAATAAGAATGCTGACTATAAAGTAGAGCTTCTTGAAGATATAGAAGATGATCGGGTCACTATTTATTATCATTCTCGCTTTGAAGATTTATGCCGAGGACCTCATTTGCCTAAAACCGGATTCGTCAAAGCATTCAAGCTGATTTCAACTTCCGGTGCATACTGGCGAGGGGACGAAAACCGGATAATGCTTCAGAGAATATACGGTATTTCTTATCCAAAAAAAGCAATGCTTGAAGATTATCTCTATCGCTTGGAAGAAGCAAAAAAAAGAGATCATCGCATACTCGGGAAACAGATGGAATTGTTCACTGTTACCGAAGAAGTTGGTGCAGGATTGATTCTATGGTTACCTAAGGGTGCCAGAGTTAGAAATGAGATTGAAAATTTCTGGCGGGAAGAACATTTTAAATATGGGTATGAATTAGTTTATTCTCCCCATATTGCGAATAGAGAATTATGGCACCGGAGTGGACATACCGATTTTTATAGCGAAGATATGTTTGGCTCAATAGACGTAGATAATCAACAATATCAACTTAAACCAATGAATTGCCCTTTTCATATTAATATGTATAAAGCCAGAATGTGGTCTTATCGTGATTTACCACTCAGATGGGCTGAATTGGGGACTGTTTATAGGTTTGAAAAATCCGGAGTACTTCATGGTTTAATGCGGGTACGCGGTTTTACTCAGGATGATGCTCATCATTTTGTGGCTCAGGAAAATATGGAAGAAGAGTTGGTATGGTTATTGGATTTTTGTATTCATATTTTGAAATCATTTGGTTTTGTTGATTATGATATATTTCTATCTACTCGTCCTGAAAAAGCTATAGGTGATATAAAAGACTGGGATATGGCAGAAGCCGGATTGCGTTCATCGCTTGACAAAGCCGGACTTTCTTATCAGGTTGATGAAGGCGGCGGCGCCTTTTATGGTCCTAAAATTGATATTAAGATTAAAGATGCTTTAAGCCGTAGTTGGCAATGTTCTACTATTCAGTTCGATTTTTCCTTGCCCGAACGGTTTGACATGTATTATATAGATAAAGAAGGTAACCGAAAACGACCGATAATGATTCACCGAGCTTTGCTTGGTTCTATCGAAAGGTTTTTTGGTGTACTGATTGAACATTATGCCGGTAATTTTCCTCTCTGGTTGGCACCTGTACAAGTTAAGGTGCTACCTATTACTGATGCTTTTAATGGTTATGCCGAAGAAGTAGTTAAGAGATTAAAAGCCGCAAATATCAGAGTTCAGCTTGATGATCGTTCCGAGAAAGTTGGAGCTAAAATAAGAGAGGCGGAAATTCAGAAAGTACCGTATATGTTTATAGTTGGTGCTAAAGAAGTTGACTTGAAAACTGTTGCTATCAGAAAACATGGCGATGGAGATCAAGGTGCTAAAACAATTGAAGAATCTATCTCTTTTTTGAAAAAAGAGATTGAAGATAAAATAAGTAAATAAGTTTTTTTTAAGGAGGACTTCATAAGTAATAAAAGTCATCGGATCAACCATCAAGTTCGGGTTTCGCCCGTAAGGTTGATTGGACATGAAGGTGAACAGGTCGGTATTGTTCCGGTCGAGGAAGCTTTAAAGAGAGCTGAATCTGTAGGAATGGATTTAGTCGAAGTTTCGCCCAATAGTCGCCCGCCGGTTTGTCGAATTCTTGATTATGGCAAATTTAAATACGAGATTGCCAAAAAAGACAAACAGGCTAAGAAAAAACAGCACTCTCTTCAAATGAAAGAGATGCGTTTTCGACCTAAAATTGATGAACATGACTTTCAGTTTAAAACAAAACATGTTCGTGAATTTTTATTGGCAGGAAATAAGGTTAAAACTTTTGTTATGTTTCGCGGTCGTGAGATGGCTTATCAGGAATTTGGTAAAAAAGTGTTAGTTAGAGTTACTGAAGAATTGTCAGATATAGCTGTTGTTGAACAACAACCGAAAATGGAAGGTCGTCATATGAATATGGTTTTAGTCCCTTCCGCTGAGGTTATGCGAGAGATTAGAAAAACAAAAGCTGAAAAAGTGAATAAAAGGGCTGATGAAAAACGTAAATCTGCTGACCATAAAGATACCGATGATACTGAAGTTCTTAGAGAAGTTGAAAGCGTTGAGAAATCTGAGTAAGAAAAATATAGAATAATAATAAAGGAATTGTAATGCCGAAGATGAAAACAAAAAGGGGTGCTGCTAAAAGATTCAAAAAAACAGCAACCGGGAAAATCAAAAGAAATAAAGCTTATAAAACTCATATTATGACTAAAATGAGTCCAAAAAGAACCCGTAAATTGCGTAAACCGGCTTTGGTTTCGGCGTCTGATATGAAACAAGTCAGTCGCATGCTACCTTATTAAACCGGAATAGGAGTTATAGAAAATGCCACGCTCAAAAAATAATGTTGCCGCTCATAAGCGCCATAAAAAAGTACTTGATAAAGCCAAAGGTAATTTCGGTGGAAGAAGTAAACTCTACCGCACTGCCTTAGAAACAGTCAATAAAGGACTGAAATACGCTTATCGCGATCGTCGTAACAAAAAACGTGAATTTCGCAGATTATGGATTATCCGTATTTCTGCCGCGGCTAAAATGTGTGATACCAATTATTCATGTTTTATGAATGGTCTTAAAAAAGCCGGCGTGAATCTTGACCGCAAAATGCTTGCAGATATTGCCGCCAGAGATATGGCTACTTTTGAAAATTTAGCCAAAATGGCTTCTGGAAATTAAATCTAAAAGATAATAATGGCTCTTTTGGGTAATGTCTCTAAGATAAAGCAAGAAGCAATCGACCTAATCAGTAATGCTGATTCGGTCGATTCTCTTAATGAGGTCAGAGTGAAATATCTCGGACGCAAAGGTGAACTTACGGCTATTTTAAAAGGGCTGAAAGATTTATCTCCTGACGAAAAGAAAGCTGTCGGTGCTGAAGCTAACAAAACCAGACAATTTCTTGAAGAACAAATTTCACTTGCTCAGGTTAAACTTTCTACTGAAAAAACAGACTCAGCTTTTGATCCAACTTTGCCGGGCACTGCTCCAAGGCAAGGTGCGGTTCATATTATTAATCAGGTGATTGACCAAATCTGCCATACTTTTCATGGTATGGGTTTTGAAATTGCTCGCGGTCCGGACATTGAAACCGATTTTTACAACTTTGAAGCATTAAATTTCCCAGATGACCATCCGGCTCGTGATATGCAGGATACTATGTTTGTCGAAGGCGACCGATTGCTGAGAACGCATACTACCCCAGTACAGATTCGCGAACTGATGAATGAAAATCCCCCTGTTAAAATTATAGCTCCGGGAAGAACATATCGCCATGAAGCTATTTCCACCCGAGCGCATATTGCTTTTCATCAAGTTGATGGTTTTCTGGTTGATGAACATGTAACAATGGCTGATATGAAAGGAGCTTTGGTTGCTTTCTGTAAGGCTTTTTTCGGTGAAGAATTAAAACTGAAATTTCGCCCCTCGTTTTTTCCTTTCACAGAACCTTCAGCTGAGGTTGACATCTCCTGTTTTCTGTGCAAAGGGAAGGGTTGCCAGTTATGTAAATATTCCGGCTGGCTGGAAATATTAGGATGTGGAATGATTGACCCCAATGTACTAATAAAAACAGGACACGATCCGGAAAAATACACTGGTTATGCTTTTGGCATGGGGGTAGAACGTATTGCAATGTTGAAATATAAAATTACTGATATCAGACTTTTCTTTAATAATGATATCAGATTCTTAAGACAGTTTGAATAATTATGAAAATATCATATAAATGGCTTTTAG
>JAYEHE010000335.1:0-2318 GCA_034659415.1 Candidatus Zixiibacteriota bacterium
ATAATTTATTTTCCTACAGCATAACTTCAAATTCTATTTCATCACGTAATGGGATTCCGTACTGTCCGATACGAGCTATAGCAGGTTTTATTTTTCGGGAATTCTCCATAGCATTGATATAAATTGCAGAAATTATCATTCCCCGTTTATGATAAAAGCGAATAGCATCAAGGTTGTCATTAAGAGTAATCAACCAGAGTCTTTTACACCCTTTTGCTTTAACATTTTTCTTTACTTCATCCAATAGAGCCGTGCCGACTCCTGAAAATTTTACGAATGCATCTAAAGTTACAATTTCGCATTGGTCATCGATAATTTCATAAGTTACCAAACCGACCCGTTTATTATTTTCGTCAATAGCATAAAAACCATCAATCTCTGCCGGATAGACTTTTCTTCCACGGGTAACAATAAAATCTGCACCCCAAGAGCGGACAATTTCAAGCACCCATTCTTTATCTTTTTCTGTGACTTTATTAATTGTCATATTCATAAGATTATAGAACCGCTCAGACCGTTATAGACAAATGTTGTTCCAAGATAAATTAAAAATAATGCACAAAAAGTAATAAGAATTTTTATAACGTTTCCCATAATTAGTTTTTTTCCGGTCCAGAGAATTACTGAAACAAACGTAAACCAGACAAAATCAGATAGGATATGCCCAAAATAAAAAACGACAGGACCTATTAAGCCATACTCAAGAGAATTAACCAAAAGTGCCAAACCGATAGTACTCCACCAGACAAACCAGTATGGGTTTGAAAACGTAGCGGTGATGCCTTTGCCGGCAAGTTTATGATTTGATTTTTTGGCTGACTCATCAGTGTTGTATTTGATTTTACCTTTTAGAATGTCATAGCCCATCATGATCCCCATCACAATAAGCATAACCCCTCCAACCACTCCGATAATCTGAACCACTAACGGATTTTTAGCTACAGCTACCAGACCAAGCAAAAGAACAACTACCACGGCTATTTCGGCAATAGCATGGCCTATTGAGATAACTGGTCCGGTTTTCCACCCATGACGAGGAGTTTCAGCAATTCCAACCGCCAAAAGTGGACCGGGCATCATAGCTCCGGAAAAGCCAACCATAAAGGAGTTAAAAAATATTAAAAGTAATTCCATATTGTTATATAATACAAAATTTTATGATTTGTTCCAGATACACATTAATCTCTCGACTCCGCTCAATATGATAAATTGTATGCCAAAGAAGCAGGTCTCCAAAATAAAGAGATATCTTCTCTACGAAATCATCTATAATTATTTTCTAACCATTAACTTTTTCATCCAAAAAGATTTTGATTTCATCGACTTTCATTCGCTTTTGTTCCATCGTGTCACGGTCGCGTACCGTCATCGTTTCATCTTCGAGCGTTTGACCATCAACCGTTATACAAAACGGGCAACCCGCTTCATCCATCCGGGCATAACGGCGTCCTACGGCTCCAGACTCATCATAGAAAACTTTGAATTTCTTTTTTAGCTCATTATGAACTTTTTTAGCAAATTCAGGCATTCCGTCTTTTTTTACCAATGGGAAAATAGCCGCTTTGATTGGAGCAACCTTTGGGGATATTCGCATAAATACCCTTTTCTCCCCTTTGATTTCCACTTCATCATAAGCATCTGTCAAGATAGTCAACAAAGTACGGTCACATCCTGCAGACGTTTCAATAATGTAAGGAATATATTTTTCTTTAGCCTGTTCATCAAAATAACGCATATCCTTTTTGGTTGCTTCCATGTGGTGACTAAGATCGTAATCTGTCCGATTGTGGATTCCTTCCAATTCCTGCCAACCAAACGGGAACTCATATTCAATATCATAAGCGGCTTTGGCGTAGTGAGCCAGATTATCTTTGTCATGTTCATGCCAGCGAAGTTTATTTTCGTTTATACCAAGCTCTTTATAAAATTCCCAGCGTTGTTGTTTCCAGTATTCAAACCATTTTTTATCTTCGGATGGGTTTATAAAGAACTGCATTTCCATCTGTTCAAACTCACGGGTGCGAAAAATAAAATTACCGGGGGTTATTTCATTGCGAAAAGCTTTTCCAATTTGGGCAATTCCGAACGGGATTTTCTGACGTGATGAATTTTTTACATTTAGAAAATTAACATATATACCTTGAGCAGTTTCGGGGCGAAGAAAAATAATGTTCGATGAATCTTCGACCGGTCCCATAAATGTTTTGAACATTAGATTAAAATTACGAACTTCGGTTAAATCACAGTTATTTTCAAGCGGTGATTTAGATGGTTTTTCCGGACATCGCGCTTCTTCGAGTTGGTCTGCACGAAATCTT
>JAYEHE010000336.1:0-2311 GCA_034659415.1 Candidatus Zixiibacteriota bacterium
GGCTTCTTCTATGTATAAACATCAGTTTTGGGGTATTTACGCTCCATACATAATACAATTTATAGATTCTAAGCGGAGCTTGGGCTTCAAATATTCAACAGAAGAAACCATATACTCAATCTTTGATCGGTTTACCATGAAAATGGGTGAAACAAAAGTGGGTATTTCAAAAGAACTTGCAGAAAAATGGTGCATGCAAAGAAATAATGAATCAAACTCCTATTGGTATCACAGATGCATGTGCATCAGTCAGTTGTCTTCACATTTATCCAAAATTGGAATACGTTCTTATATCCCTCGTTTACCACAATATAGATCTTCCTTCACCCCGTACATTTTTTCAAAGAATGAGGTAGCAGCTCTATTCAATGCTTCTGACCGGCTCAGAGTGCAGAGAAGAATGATGAACTCAATAATATTTATAATGCCCTGTCTGCTCAGACTTTTATATGGTACAGGGCTACGTATCAGTGAGGTTGTAGCATTAAGGAATCACGATGTGAATCTTTCGGAGAACTTTCTAATTGTTAAAGACTCAAAAAATTGCAAGCAACGAATGATCCCCATTTCAGATTCATTATCAGCAGTTTGTAAAGATTATGTCAATCATCGAGATTTACTTCCATTACAAAAATCAGGTGGTGATTACTTTTTCATTTCCCTGAATGGATCCTCCTGCACGACAGATGCAGTTTACAGATGGTTTAGGAAAATACTTAATAGTGCTGGGATCCCATTTGCTGGTAATCATCATGGTCCCAGGGTACATGATCTTCGTCATACATTTGCTGTAACTTCTCTTGCCAAAATGGCGGAATCCGGAGTTGATCTGTATTGCAATTTGCCGATTCTTTCAACCTATCTTGGGCATCAGTCATATAAAGCCACTAATGATTATGTGAGACTCACTGCAGAGATATACCCTCAACTGCTTAATAATACTGAATTGGTATGTTTGAATGTATTTCCTGAAATCAAGAGTCATGAAACCAACTGATTTCTCTAAATATTTGACAGATTTTCTTACAAGGTACTTGCCTCATGAAAGAGGATCCAGTCATAATACAATCGTGGCTTATCGGGATACTTTTGTTCTTTTTATAACTTTTATGGAACGTATCCGGAAAATAAAAGCCGATAAACTCTATCTGAAGTCAATTACCAAAGAATCTGTTGTTGGATTTCTTGATTGGCTTCAAATAGAACGAAAATGCGGTGATACAACCAGAAACTTACGTCTGGCAGCATTACACTCTTTTTTTCAGTTTATGCAATATCAAAACCCTGATAATCTGTATAAATATCAGGAGATAATGTCGATCAAGTCGAAAAAGACCACGTCCACAACAATGAATTATTTAACAATAGACGGGATTAGGTTGCTACTTAAGCAACCTGACATCTCATCAGAGAAAGGACGTCGAGATCTTGCTCTTTTGTCACTTATGTATGACACGGGTTCAAGGGTTCAAGAGATAATTGATTTAACACCATCTGCAATAAAACTTGACAATCCAAGTACAGTAAAGATTACGGGCAAGGGCAATAAATCGCGCATTGTGCCTCTCTTGGAAGATCAGGTAAAAGTTCTTAAATGCTATTTGGATGAGCATTGTCTTTTCGAAGCACAAGCGAGAATGCATCCGTTGTTTTACAACAGCCGTAGGGAAAAGCTTACACGTCCGGGTGTTACTCATATTTTGATGAAATATGCTGAAAAAGCAAGAAAGAAAAATCGCCAACTTATCCCTGATAAGCTCAGTTGCCATTCTTTAAGGCATTCCAAAGCCATGCATCTTTTGCAGGCCGGAGTGAATTTGGTTTATATACGATATCCTTACTACCATAAAATCCGAACTTTGGAGTCTAATAGCCTAAATATAAGTTCTATAAGATGAGCCTAAGTTAGGATTTTATATAAACTTTGCGGCGTTTATAACTACTAATAACAAATAAATATGAACGTCGAAAATTTAAGAAAAACGTATCCTCTTCTCATAGACTACCTGCGAGAGAACGGATACACAAAAGGTTATATCAATGAGTTTCTCACTGATATTAGGCAGGTTCTAAGGGAAGCAAGTGACCCGAGAATCAATTCTTATGAAGAATATTACGAGTCTTTGAGTACGAAGTTTACAAAATCAACGCTTCATCATAAGCTCAAGATTATCGGTAAGATTAAGCAATTTGATTTGAAAGGAATATTCCCAACTTCTATCCACCGTTGCGGTTTTCTCAAACAAGATAACTATGAGTGTCTTTCTCCTGAATATAAGGATGTTATTGATGTTTTTGTAAAGTCAGCAAC
>JAYEHE010000337.1:0-10072 GCA_034659415.1 Candidatus Zixiibacteriota bacterium
CAGCAACAATTGTTACCATCCATGGCTTGATTTCCAATATTTTTTCAAAAATTTCCTCAACTGGAGGAATTTCAATGGTAAGTTTGGTTTTGATTATTCCCTTTAAAAGATACAAATCTCTTTCCCTAATATATCTTCGATCCCGATGCAACTGGACAGCGATACCATCAACACCCGCAATTTCCGCAAGAACCGTAATTTGTGATGGGTCCGGTACACCAATATGCCGCATCTCTCTTAAAGCGGCTATCATATCAAGATTAACAGAAAGCAACGCCATAAAACTCTCCTTGTTTTAAATTCCATTTATTATCTGTACGACTATCTATATTGATATGTTACTGGACTCGATTAGTTCCGTCAATTTCAAAAATTGTTTAATTGTCAACTGTTCTGCTCTCGTATTTGGTTCTAATTTAAGCCTATTAAAAAGCATAAATGCATTTTCTTTCGTATTTATAATATTTGGGACAAGATTATTGACAAGCAGTTTTCGCCTTTGCTTAAAAGATTCCCGTACAATTTGTTCAAACAAAATCTGATTGGACACTTTGATTTTATTGCGGGGAGTTAATTTTATAACCGATGATGTCACCTTTGGCACTGGCTTGAAATGATGCGGAGACACATCAAAACATTTTTCCACCTCAAAATATAAACGAATAAATATTGAAATCGGCGACCAGTTTTTAGAACCTGGTGCTGAACAAATTCTATCAGCCATCTCTTTCTGTATCATAAAAACTGCAGATTGTATCTGTGAGTAATTCCTGATAACCCAGTCTATAACAGGGGAAGTGATATTGTATGGCAGATTGCCAATTAATTTGAATTTGTCAATTTCCGGTTTATAAGATAAAAAATCCGCCTGAATAATTTCAATATTATCATCTGAACCAAATAGCTTATTCAAATAGCCAATCAAATCTTCATCAAACTCAATTGCATAAATTTTATTAGCCTTAGTTTCAACCAGATACTCTGTTAAGGCACCCCGACCAGGCCCAATTTCTATAATATTATCAATTTCACTAATTTTAAGCTGATCAATTATTCTTCTGATTATTTCTTCTGATTGTAAAAAATTTTGTCCAAGTCTTTTTTTAGCGTGGTAGGTTGACATTTCAGTCACCAAAAGTTTCGACCAACTTGAACAGTTTTTGACAATTCCTATCGGTTATTTTTTCAACTTGTTCAAACGGAAGATTTTTAAGTTCAGCCAACTTCTCACAAACATATTTCACATACGAAGGTTGATTAATTTTCCCCCTGTATGGCACTGGTGCCAGATATGGCGAATCGGTTTCAATAATTATTCTATTTAACGAAATTTCTTCGGCAACCTGTGCCATTGTGGAATTCTTGAAAGTAACAATTCCCCCAACCGAAATCAAAAAGCCAACTTCAAAAACCTCATAAGCCTCATCAACATTCCCAGGAAAACAATGAAACACCCCGCCAACCAAATCAGAGGCATACTCATTAACAATCTTAATTGTCTCTCTAAATGCTTCTCGGGTATGAATTACAATAGGAAGTTTACAGTCAATTGCCAGTTCAATCTGTTGATGAAAAACTCTTTCCTGAATATTTCTGGGAGATTTATCGCGATAAAAGTCAAGACCAATCTCGCCGATTGCTACAACTTTCGGATGCGACGCGTATTCTTTCAGCTTCTTAATTATTTCATCATCTACATTTTTAGCATCATGAGGATGGAATCCAACCGTAGCATAGATAGCATCATATTTTTCGGCTAATGTAATAGATGCTTCCGATGTTTCCAGGTCAACCCCAATATTTATAATTGTATGCACCCCTGTTTGTAAAGCATCATCAACTAATTTTGATTGAACATCTTTAAACTGCGGAAAATTCAAATGACAGTGTGAATCAATCATCAGCTAATTTTTGCTCCGGGAGGCAAATCACCATCGGGTGTCAACAGATGTAATTTTTTTCCTTTTTTTGCCGCCAAAAGCATCCCGTTTGATTCCACGCCTCTGATAACTGCCGGCTTCAAATTGGTTACAACCGTTATTTTTTTTCCTTTGATTTCCTCAGGAGTATAAAACTTAGCAACACCGGCAATAATCTGTCTTTTTTCAGTACCAATATCTATTTGGAGTTTTAGAAGTTTATCCGCTCCTTCTACTCGTTCTGCCTCTAAAACTTCGGCAACTCTCAATTGTGCTTTGGCAAAATCTGAGATGTCTAATAGGTTGTCATCTATTTCAGATTGGCTCTCTTTTTTTTCTTCTTTCTTTTTCGCTTTAAGTCTGGGGAATATAGCATCTTCCATAACCAATTTAGTTCCCGGTACCAAATCAAAAAACTTACTGGCATTCTCAAGAGTCAATGTAGAATCATCCAAACTGAAAATATCTCTAATCTCTTTCATTTTGTTAGGCATAACCGGTGAAAGTAAAATAGATACAATCCGAATTATTTCACAGCTGGCATACAGTATCCCGCCCATCTCATCTTTTTTACCTTCTTTGGCAAGTTTCCATGGAGCACTGTCATTAAAAAATTTATTGGTAGCTTTAACCAGTTTCATCGTGTCGCCTATTGCATGACCTAATCTGAAATGTTTAATATGCGAATAAGCTGTCCCCGGTAAAGATGCCGCCTGAGAAATCAGCTCATCAACACCATCAATATTTTCACAAGGCGAAGGAAGCTTCCCGTCGAAATTAGCAATAATCATTTTCACCACCCGAGAGACAAGATTCCCCAAATCATTTGCCAAATCAGAGTTATATTGAGAAACAAACCTGTTAGCCTGAATATCTCCATCAATCCCAAACGGGAATTGTGTCAATAACAAATATCTTGTTCCATCCGGACCAAATTCTTCAACCATCTCATTCGGATCAATCTTGACTCCGAGGCTTTTAGACATCTTTTTACCATCGACAGTAAAGAAGCCGTGCAAAACCATCGTTTCCGGAATTTTAATACCTGCCGCCATAAGCATAGCGGGCCAGAGCAAACAATGAAATTTCAAAATATCTTTTGCCATCAAATGAACAACTTCGCCTTCATTCCACCACTTCTCAAACAGCTTTTCATCGTCGGCATATCCAATAGCAGAAATATAATTGGAAAGAGCATCCACCCATACATAAGCGACCTGCGTTTTATCAAAACTTAAAGGAATCCCCCATTCCACTCTCTCACGAGAAATAGAAAAATCAGGCAGACCCTGCTTGATAAGTCCTAAAACTTCGCGGCGGCGTTCTTCGGGAACAATTAACAGTTCATTTGATTCAATTTTTTCTTTTATCTTGGGCAAAAAAGCATTAAGTCTGATAAAATAATTTTTCTCTTTTAGCTTTTCAGGCGGTTTCATATGATCCGGGCATTGACCATCGACCAGATCTCTATCAGTTAAAAACTTTTCACATCCCTGACAATATAAACCTTCATAGAAATCAGAATAAATGACATCTTCACCGTCATCGGTCTTTGCCGCCAGTATTTTATCTAAAATTTTATGGACTGTTTGTTCATGCCGTTTAGAAGTTGTTCTTATAAAATCATCATTATCTATGGAAAGATTTTTCCAAGCAGTCTTATAAGTTTCAATAGTTTTGTCGCAAAATTTAATTTCACTCAACCCGGCTTCACGAGCCGCTTCGGCAACTTTGGAGCCATGTTCATCAGTACCGGTTATAAAATAAGCATCTCTTTGGGCAATTTTATGGAATCGTTTTAATAAATCAGCAGCAATAGTCGTATAGGCGTGCCCGATATGCGGTTTATCATTTACATAATATATCGGTGTTGTAATATATATTGGTTTTGGCACATTTATCCCCTTGATTTTCTATTAATTATCATCTTCATCAAGTTTACTTACATCTTCAACGTCCGGATCTTCTTCCAAAAATTCTTTTCCGGAACTACTGGTAACCTTAGATTCTTCTGCTCTACCCTTAGACACTTTCAGAATATCTCCAGCTTTTGCCCTAAACTGAACATGTTCTTCATCTACAATAACAGCTTCTTCATTGAATATATCAATCCTTGAAATTACACCATTACCTTCTTTGGTATTTACTTTCGTGCCAGGATTCGGAAATTTTTTCTTGCATGTTCGATACTGTTCAACTTCAAATCTCAGACAGCAAAGCAGACGGCCACAATTACCAGAAATTTTCGCAGGATTCATCGGTAAATCCTGTTCCCGTGCCTGCTGAGTTGAAATTGGATTGAATGATTTTATAAAAGAATTACAGCATTGCATCTGCCCACATATTCCATAACCGCCTACACGCCTAGCCTCATCCCTAACCCCTATTTGCCTAAGCTCGATTCTTGTTTTATAGCAAAACGCCAAATCTTTGACCAGTCCTCTAAAATCCACCCTTTGATCGGCAGTAAAGAAAATTGTCATTTTATTTCCGTCAAGCTGAGTTTCAATATCGACTACTTTCATTACAAGTCCGTGCTTACGGATTAAATCTTTAATTTCCCTTTTACATTTATGATCGCTTTCTTGTAATTCTTCATGCCTTTGTAAATCATCTTTGCCGGCTTTTCTTAAAATTGATTGAGGCTTATCATCATCGACAAATTCAATTTCAATATCAATTTTCTTTAAAATTACGCCTAAATCCTCACCGCGGTCGGTTTGTGTAACCACATAATCTTCTTCACAAAGCTTATGATAAAATGTATTATAAAAATACTCTTTACGAGACCCTTTAAATTCCACTAAATATAATTCAGCCATTCAAAACTCCAAAATAAAAAAGGCTATTAACTCTACATTTCTAAGTTAGCCTTTAGTTTAAGTGCCACAGCCGTTAAAGCTCCCTGAATATGCACATTGAGTCGTAAATCGGCAAGGGTTATTTTGATTTGTTCTGCCATCTCTAAAACAGTTTGAGGATTATTGAATTTAGTTGATAATTTCTTTATCTCCTCAGTAAAATCAACATTAATCAACTCATTTTCATTCTGGTTAATTAAATATGAAGCACAATCCCTAATAAGGGATTGCCAGAATATCAAAAGATTTGCGGCGGCTGACCTGTCACGTTGATCAAGCATCTCATTGAGATGAGCACAAATATCATAGTTTCTCTCATTAACCAATGATTTGAACAGATAAAATCCAATTGCACGTTTAGAACTATCACTGTCATTATCATGATCGATAAACTCAATTGCATTCCCAGGATAGCCTTCTGAAATTTTACTTAATAACTTTGCCTTAATATCAGAAATTTCATAATGTGCTTTTAAATATTTTTCCAACACCTCTGGTGTAGTTCTGTCCAATTTTATTTTCTGAGCACGGGAATGTATGGTTGGCAATAAAAATTCCGGCTTGTTCGATGTTAAAATTATAAC
This sequence comes from Candidatus Zixiibacteriota bacterium, assembly GCA_034659415.1. Lineage (GTDB taxonomy): Bacteria > Zixibacteria > MSB-5A5 > GN15 > FEB-12 > QNAD01. The sequence continues at coordinate 5,365 of JAYEHE010000337.1, forward strand.
CGTGTTAGGTTGCGGTTCCTCTATCATTTTAAGTAAAGCATCGGCTGACGAAGTTTTCATCAATTCCATCTTTTCAAATATTACCACCCTAATAATGCCCTTATCAGCCTTTCTCGACAGAGATTTTTTGATACTCCTCGCTAAAGCTATTGGAATCGTAGTGCTTTTAGAAAAAGTCTGGATTTTAAACGGATGCTCTCTCTTCTCATCTAATATCTGAACAACAAACTCTAAAGCTTTGTCTTCTTTTTCATGTGGCGGTAGCGGAAACGCAGTATATAAATATTCATAAGTAAGATTGAAAATTTTCCGACAGCTATAACAATCTCCGCAGGGAAGTATGTTATTTTCTGATATTTCATTGGGCGAACTACAATTCAACAATGCCGCCAGAGAAACCGAAAACGCCCAATCCCCACACCCTTTAGGACCATGGAACAAATAAGTACCGGCAATTCTATCCGCCTTAAATGACCTGGAAATTATAGTCCAGGCTCTTGGCTGAAATTGTGAAATATCAAAAGGAATCAAATTTAATCCATTTAATTGGATCGAGCGGTTCCCGACCTTTTCTTAGTTCAAACTTTAAAACACCATCTTCTCCGGCATCACCAATTTTATCTCCGGACAACAAATATTGCCCCTCACTCACAATAATTTTACCCAATCCGGCATAAGTAGTATAATACTGATTATCATGATTGATAATAACAAATTTTCCATATCCTCGCAAATTACCAACATATGCTACTACCCCCGATGATACCGCAATTACTTTCCTAAATGGCTTGCCGGACATTTGAATACCCGGTGAAAATGATTTAAGTTTCGTAATTCTATCTACCTGATTGCCAAATGATTTAATAACTTTTCCTCTAATTGGAGATAGAATTTGTCCCTTCAATGTGGCAAAAACCGATGGCGAAGCAATCTGCCCAGCCCTTCGCTCCACATCTCTTACCAACTCCCGCTCTCTTTCAAGACGTACAATAATTTTCTCCATCTCTTCGGCGGCTTGCTTCAACATCATTATCCGTTCCGTCTCATCCATTTCCAAACGGCGAAGTTTATTAAGAGTCTTTTCCTGTTTGACTTTTTTACTTCGTTCCAGCGAAGTTGACGTCTCTTTTTTTTGTTTTAATCCCTTTACCTTTTTAGTCTGACCTGTTAGCTCATCAAGATTATCAATACTTTCTTCTAAAAACAGTTTAGCTTGCTCTACATTGCCAGACTCAAATCCGGACAGGGCAGCCAAATATTTTATCTGTCTTTTAAGTTCCATCTCTGAATTTAACAAATTATTGATAGTACTTTTTGATTGATGCGTAGCAAAATAAAATTGACGAATATTCCCCAAATATCTTCGTCGGGAACGCTCAAGATTATTATTATTATTTTCAAGTTCTATCTGAGCATTGGTAGCATCACTCTCAAGTTGTCTTAATTGGCTGTTTAGTCTGTTTATTACTCTTTTATTTGTAGCAATTTTTTCGTCATAACCGGCAATTTTTTTTTGCGTTGATATAGACTCGCTCTTTAAAGAATCAATTTTTTTCATCCCCCGATTAACCTGATTTTGAATTCTCTCAAGCTCTTTTTTTTGGTCAAAAATACCATCTTTACTTTCGGATGAATATACTGCTAATGGAAAAATTACCAGGCAAAAGACTATTACAATAAATTTGTTAGTCATCATTATAACTTTCTTAATCCCAAATAACCGCTAATAATCCCAAGTAATCCCGCTCCAACACAAAATAGAATTATATTATCCAAACTTGGAAAAATCAGCTCAAATTGATTAAATTCAATCTTTTGACTGCCATAATATAAAATTCCCCAACCAACTACAGATGATGTAATCCCCAAAAACATTCCCTCAATAATAAATGGAAAACCCATAAATAGTTTTCCAGCGCCTAATAAACGCATCTGATAAAAACCGACTGCTCGAAATCTTGTCATAAATCTTAAATTATTTGCCGAACTTATCAAAGCTGTAAGAAATATTAAACCTCCCAAAATCATACCAATCTGAAAAATTATTTTTCTGGCAGATTCCACTTTCCCTAACCAGTGTTGACTGTAATATACCTGCTCAACGCCATCTATAGAAACTATATGAGCCTCTATATCATTCAAATCTTTACTTGTTAATTTGTCAGGAACAATAGTCAATACGAAAGAACGCGGTAGCGGATTAGTGGTTTCATATCCGGCAAGTAAATCAATTCCGACCATACTAATCAATTCATTGCGGGCATCTTCTTTTGAAACATATTTGATTGCCGAAACACCATCAATCTGATTAAGATTAAATTCTATAATATCAATCAATGAATCTGGCATATCTTCTCTTACATAAATTTCCATCCGCATATCAGATAGAAGGTTTTCATAAAATCCCTCCGAGGTTTCTACAGCTACCCAGAATAAATCAAATAACAAAAATAAAAGCGTTAAAGACAAAAAAGAGCTAAAGGCGGTACCAGGATTTCGATATAAGTTTCGGAAAAATTCTTTTGATATATAGAGTACCCTAATCATACCAAAGTACCATTTTCAAGTCGATAAAATTTTGTGTTCGGAATTGTTTCTTCCGGCATTTCAGAACACAATACTATCATAGACCTGCCCGATAAAGAGACCTTTACCAAATAATCAAAAATTCGCTTATACGTATGCTTATCCAATCCGGCTAAAGGTTCATCAATTATCAACAAAGGTTGATTGGCAATTGAGGCTCTGGCATATTGAACAAGAGAACTTTCCACTCTTGTTAATTTACGAGGGTATTCTTTCGCTTGCTTAAGAAGAGAAAACTCTGTTAACATTTTAAAAAGTCGTTCTTTTTTTATAGCTTTTTTCTCAGCATTTAAAACCAGTGGAAATGTTATGTTTTCTGAAACAGTAAACGAGGGAACCAATGAGAATAAACCTCCTACGCCGCCAATTTTTCTCCTGATTTTTTTCAATCTCCCTTTTCGGTGTTTCTTTACCTGAACGCCAAAAACTTCTATCGAGCCTTCATCCGGAAATCTTTCGCCTATAATCAACTCAATTAAAGAGCTTTTACCAGAACCTGCACCACCAATAATTACTGCCGTTTCGCCTGCTTTAAGGCTAAAATTCAAATCTTTAAAAAGCTGGAAACCTCGATCAGATTGCTTAAATATATTATTTAGTTCAACTATTATCTTCTCAGACATATAATTAATGATCCACTGTTTGACATCAAATACATATTTAATTATTATAAATTAAATAACAATTATAATAAACCGATACTTCTAATGATTGTACAAAGAATCAAAAGGACAAACAATAAAAACAATTATGAGAAAACTAATAACACTTTTAACAATTCAATTACTAATTCTTTCCACTCTTAACGCTCAAGATTGGAAAAATATTAAATTCCCAATTAAAGAAAATATTACCGGTATTTTCTTTGTGCATCCAGACACAGGCTTTGCTGTAACAAATACCGGCAAATTTGCCAAAACTTTTGACAAAGGCTCTACTTGGGATATTACAGATATCACTAAAGGAACTCCTCTCGAAGACCTTCATTTTACAAATTCAAAAATAGGATTTGTCTGCGGTCATAACGGTACTATCTATTCTACTCAGGATGGTGGATATAACTGGGACAATAAATCAATCGACAGTAAAACCGCCAAACTCTTTGATATTCAAATGTTTGATGATAAAATAGGTATTACCATTGGTTTAGCTAATAAAGGTGAAAATAAATGGCTGGGGATTAGATATCGAACAACAGACGGCGGAAATAGCTGGAATAAAGAAAAATCTGAAGGTTTAGGTTTTAGTGAAATTTATCAGGAAAAAGAAAGCCCGGCATATTATCTTTCGTTTGGGAAAATTCATACTTCCATAAATAAAGGCGAAAATTGGACAACAACTACAACTCATGACGGAGGACCTGCACGAACACTATCTTTTCATAATAGATTTGGAATATTAGCAGGACCGTCGGGAGTTGTTTACTATACAAATGACGGCGGAGCATCTTGGAATCCTGCACAGCAAGATGAAAAGAAAATTTTTATATCTTCCAAAATGATATCTGATACAGTTGCATATATCGGTGGTATTCAAACTCCGGTTATGAAATCAATTGATGGTTGCAAGACATGGACGGATGAAAAAGAATCAACATCGTTTGAAATATTAGATTTTTATCTAATTGGTACAAGACTTTATGCCTGCGGCTTAAACGGCGGATTAGCATATAAAACAGTGAAGTAAGATTTGATTTAATAGCTATTCCATATTAAATCTAAAAAAAGCGAACCGTTTGGTTCGCTTTTTTTATAAACACGCCAAGCGTGTGTTAGTCTTTCATCGATTGCAAAAATTTCTCATTGGACTTAGCTTTTTTAATCCTATCCCGCAAAAATTCCATAGCATCAATAGGATTCATCTCCGCTAAGAATTTCCTTAGTATCCACACTTTAGTTAAAGTTCCTTCGTCCATTAGAAGTTCTTCTTTACGGGTTGACGAACGATTGATATCCATCGCCGGGAAAATCCTGCGGTCAGCCAAACGACGATCCATAACCATTTCCATATTACCAGTACCCTTAAACTCCTCAAAAATAACTTCATCCATTCTGGATCCTGTTTCAACCAAAGCCGTGGCAATAATTGTCAACGAACCGCCATTCTCAATATTACGGGCGGC
>JAYEHE010000338.1:0-2308 GCA_034659415.1 Candidatus Zixiibacteriota bacterium
TCGTTGTTTCAATTCTTTCATATTGATAAAAATAACTGAAACAACGAAAAAGTAAATATGCTAACCATAGCCGTTTAGTGAAAGCCAGCAATGAGGATAAGCTTTTTGATGTTCTGGAGAATTGTGCCAAACCATTTCTTTTAATATTAGATCAAATCCAAGATCCTCATAATTTAGGTGCTTGTTTGCGGTCAGCCAATGCTGCTGGAGTCGATGCTGTCATTGCCCCAAAAGACAGATCGGCAGGGATAACTGATGTCGTCATAAATATAGCCAGTGGTGCCGCTGAGCATACTCCTTTTATTCAGGTAACTAATTTGGCTCGTATTATGGATCAATTAAAGGAGAAAAACATCTGGCTAATTGGAACTGCTGATGATGCTTCGGAGTCAATATTTGATTCTAATCTGACAGGTTCAATAGCTCTTGTCATGGGATCAGAAGGAAAAGGGTTGAGGCGTCTTACCAAAGAGAGGTGCGATAAGCTTGTTAAAATTCCGATGGATGCCGGTTCAAAGGTTGAATGTCTGAATGTTTCTGTGGCAACAGGAGTTGGGCTATTCGAAATAGTCAGGCAGAATTCATAAAAATAAATTATAGAATTTTACTTATTATTTTTTGTAGAACTTAAATAATTTTCAGGGGATAAATATGAAACCAATTTTGATGGCTGGTACAACAATAGTTATTTTTGCTCTTTTGTTTTATACGATTGGTATTATCACCGAACAGAGGTTACATAAAGTTACTAAAAAAGTTTTATTCTTTTTGACTTTTGGCGTGATATTTGACATCTCTGCTACGGTTTGTATGATTATCGGGTCATCAAAAGGCTGGTTTACTCTTCATGGTTTTTTAGGTTATTCTTCACTTGGGGCAATGCTTTTAGAAGCGTTTTTAGCCTGGCAATATAATTTGAAAAACGGTGAAGTGGAAGTAACTAAATTTCTTCATCTATACTCGCGTATTGCGTATATTTGGTGGGTTGTTGCTTTTATTAGTGGCGGTTTATTGGTGATATTAGCGAGGTAATTTAATAAAATTATCTCTCAAAATCTTCTAAGTAGTCCGACAACTTTTCCTGCAATTCTAAATTCATCAGATTTTTTGTCAATATAAATCGGGTCAAAATCATCATTTTCAGGTTGAAGTCTAATTCTTTTATTTTCAGGGAAATACCTTTTCACAGTTGCTTCACCGCCAATCAAAGCGACAACAATTTCACCTTTTTGTGCAACTTGTTGTTTCTGAACCAAAATAAGATCCCCGTCAAATATTCCGGCATCTTTCATCGAATCACCTTTTACAGTAAGGGTGAAAGATTCTCCTTTAGGTAAAAACGAAGTATCTAATGCTATTTCACCTTCGATATTTTCAATAGCATCAATAGGTGAACCAGCCGGAACCGATCCGACCAGTTTTACCAGACCGACATCGGCGGCTAATCTTTGAGTTAATTCCAGCCCTCTGGAGATGAATTCATGTTTTTTTAGATATCCTTTTCTGATAATAGCATTCAAATGCTGTCTGACCCCGTTAGTTGAGCTTATATTGAATTTTTCGCCTATCTCACGGATAGTTGGCGATGTACCGTGATTTATGATTTTATCCCGGATATATTCAAAAATTGCTTTTTGCCTGTCTGTTAATTTTTCTTTAATCATATTTTCTCTAAATTTCATTATAAGCATACTGCTCGTATGTTCATCTGTCAATAATTAAATAAAGCTGTTATATAATATGTGATATAGAAATAATTGGAAAAGTGGAATCTCTGTCTTAATCAAATCATCGAAGATACTTGGCAAATATATCAATTGGTATGATTTTTTAAATTCCTAAATCACATAAGGAGGAAATCATGAAAACATTTATACTTATGACCAAACTGGCTCCTGAAGTTGCATCTCGAATTAAAGACCGTGAGTCAATCGGCCATGCCTGGTTAGAGCAAGTGAAAGATAAATGTCCCGAAGTCAAATTTTTAGCTCATTATGGTCTTTTAGGCAAATATGATTTTATGGATATTTATGAAGCACCGGATGAGGAAGTAGCGGCAAAGGTTGCGATGATTAGTCGTAAAAATGGAGCTATGGATGCTGAGAGCTGGACAGCTATTCCTTATAAAAGGATTGTAGAACTTGCCGAAGAAATATAAAACGAAAAAGGCGTTACTATGAAAATAGCAACGCCTTTAATTTATATCAAAGTGATGATGTCACAATAAAGTAGCGATGCTACTCATAAAGTGACGATGTCACTCTTTTTCTTCTTCTTTAGCTCGTTTAGCTTCTTCCATTACTTTCTT
>JAYEHE010000339.1:0-2302 GCA_034659415.1 Candidatus Zixiibacteriota bacterium
TTCCTTCAAAGTATATTCCAACCCTACCGAAATTATCGCCCCCCCGATAGGCTACAAAGTTATCCCTTCTCCCTATTCAATGGAATGGGTTAAATATCGTGATATAGAGATTGGTGCCTCAATTTTTGGCGATAAACTTCCGGAAAATGCATCTATCCATTATCGTCTCGCAGGAGGTAGTTGGCAAACAATTAAAATTGAGTTAGAAAAAATTAGAAAGTATGAAATTGAACTGGGCGATTCGCTGTTTATTTCTTTTACTTTAAGACAAATTAACAAATCTTTTGATTATTATATAAAAGCCGGACGGCTTAAAACTGATATTCAAAAAATCGATGTTGTTGACAGACCACGAGTAAATAATATAAAACTTTCAATCTTTTATCCTGACTATACTTCTTTGGAACCAATCATAATAGATGAAAATAATGGTTCCTTTTCTGCTGTAGTTGGTAGCCGTGCTAATATGAGAATTGAAACCAACCTTCCGGTCGAGGTAGCTTCTTTGGTGATGTCAGATTCAAGCCGACTCCCTCTAAAAGTTGACGGCAAATTTGCAGAACTCTCATTAATTGTTGATAAATCTCAAGGGTTTTATATTAGCCTGACCGATCACCTTGGGGAGAATAATCCTGACCCTATTGAATATTATATTACTGCCGTCGAGGATGAGTACCCATCGATTGATGTTCTTCGTCCCGGATTTGATGTTAATCTTAGCGATGATTTACTGCTTCCATTAAAAGTCAGAATATTTGATGATTTCGGATTTTCGTCATTGGTTTTAAAATATACGGTGGTTTCTCATCGTACTCGTTCCGATGAAAATGTTGCGGTTCTACATTTTTCTGACAAAATTAAAACCGAAGGTGAGATTGAATTTAATTGGGATATGGATCAGTTGAATCTGTTTCCGGGAGATTATGCAGTTTATTATTTTGAAGTTGCAGATAATGATAAAATATCCGGTCCAAAAATTACAAAATCACGACAATATATAGCCCGTCTGCCATCGCTTGATGAGATAATATCAGAATCGGAAGGACAAAATACGAAAAGAATTATAAATACCGAACAAATTATCAAGTCGGGCAAAGAATTATCTGAACGTCTTAAAAAAGTCAGCCGTAAACTTCAGGCTGAAAATATTGCAAACAGAAAAACAGACTGGCAACAACAAAAAGAGCTTGAAAATATTCTTGATAAAAACAGCGACATGGTGAGCAAAATTAATAAGATGGCTAAAGAGATGGATAAGTCGATTGATAAAATGTCTGATAATTCTCTTATGAGTCGGGAAATTATAGAAAAATTACAGCAAATTCAAAAATTGTTCGAGGAAATTGCCACTCCGGAAATGAAAGAAGCACAGAAAAAGCTTATGGAAGCTCTTAAGGAAATGGACCAACAGAAAATTGAAGATGCTTTAAAAGATTTTGAGATGTCCCAGAAAGAACTTATGGAACGGCTGGAACGCACTTTGGCATTGCTTAAAAAAATGCAACTGGAACAAAAAATGGAAGCGATGCTTCGTAAAGTAGAAGATTTGATAAAAAAACAGGAAGAGATGAATAAAAATACGGAAGAATCTGATAAAAATTCACTTCCTAATCTCTCAGAAAAAGAAGATCAAATAAAAAAAGATTTGCAAAATTTGAAAAAAGAACTGGAAGAATTAAAAGATATTCAAAAACAAGCACAGATGGAAAACTCTTCCGAAACAAATAAATTTTCCGAAGCTTTAGAAAAAACTGACGCCGATCAAAATATGCAGCAGATGTCTCAAGCTCTATCTGAAAAGAAAAAAAATGATGCTTCCTCACAAGGTAAAAAGGCATACTCAAAACTAATGCAGATGATGGATAAAATGCAGAAGCAAATGCAGGCAATGAAAGGAAGCAATCAGGAAAAAATTAAAGCGGCAATGAGAAAAGCTCTGGACGATGCCAACTATCTTTCCAGAAATCAGGAAGATTTACTCAATGAAAGCGGTGATATTAATCCAGCTTCTCTTGCACTAAAAGAGATTGCAAAATCCCAACAGGATTTAATGAGTTCCTGTAATGGTCTTAAAAATCAGATTTCCGAGCTTGGAAAAGAATCTCCGTTTGTTGCGGCAGAACTTCAGAGCCTGGTAGATGAAGCTACCAAACAGATGGAGATGGCAACGACCGGGTTTGATAGTAAAAAAGGTTATATGGCAACACAACATCAACGCGAAGCAATGGCCAAACTTAATAAAACATCAATTAGATTAATGGAATCTTTGCAAAAACAAAAACAGTGCAACAAAGGCGGCAAT
>JAYEHE010000340.1:0-2294 GCA_034659415.1 Candidatus Zixiibacteriota bacterium
ATTTATTCTTGGTTTGATGATTTTGGTTTTTAACTACAAAAAGAAACGAATTTAGATTTATTTAATTGACCAATAATTAACTATTTCAAAAAATTTAAGGATTTTTAATCAAAATTATTAATAATCATTCATTGACATTGACTCAACAGTGTGCATTTATTTACTTTAACATATGAGGATATGACCGATATTTTAAACTATATGAAATCAATTATAAAAAAACTAACTGTTCTATTTATTATAATCCTGTTTTGTGGTTGTTCTAACCAAACAGCTATCAAATCACGCTATGAGATAGAGAAAACGTTTCATCAGGTTGAAAAAGACTTCGATAAAGCAAAATCAAAAAAAGAACTCAACAATCCCGAAACAGTATTTAATCTTCAGGATCGTTATCGCAAAATAAAAAACAACTGTTACCAGCTATTGGAAACTATGGAGCCTGACAAAAAAGAGACTGAAGAAATTCAATATTTGACATATCAAACAGTAAGCAGGCTTTCACAATTTTTTTACGCAAGAAAAGAATATGATTCATCTGCTTTAGCTCTTGGTGAATTAATTAAAAAAATACCAATAAAAGGCACTCCTCTGGTTGAGACATATATCAATTTAGGGCAATCATTACATGCGGCGGGAAAATGGGACAGTACACTTGAAGTTTATGATTATGCGATTGAAACTTTTTATCCTCCGGTAGAACCATCAGGGTCTATATTTTTCAAACTTTTTAATCTTCCATATCATATTTTCCAAGTTACTAATATTTCAGAAAATTCTCAGGAAGCACAAATACATTATGAATATGCTAAAACTTATTATCAGAAACTTATCTCTGAATATTCCGGCACTCCATTAGAATCGGCGGCTCATGCCAATCAAGCTCTCTTGTACCACGACAAAAAACTATGGACAAAAGAGATTGAAGAACTCAGCCTGATAAAAGACAGTTCTTCTGTTACTCAAATTAGCTTAAATATTAAGATTGCTGATATCTATGCTGAGAAATTAGGAAAACTTGAAATAGCTTTGGACAAGTATAATACGATATTAAATACACTCCGCCCTGAAGATTCTGTTATTTATCCATTAGCAAGTTTCAAAATCGCCGGCATTATGATGCAAAAAGATAAATATTCGAAAGCTCGTAAAATTCTATATGATTTGAAAAATAATTATAGAAAATTTTATGGCAAAAATCCGGCAGTTCAATTACTTTTGGCTCGTTCTTTTGAACTTGAAAATAATTGGAGAAGAGCTGAAATTGAGTATAATTTACTTCTGGAAAAGTTTAAAACCGCTGATGAATCTTTGGCGGCTTATTTACATATTATTAATTATTTTGGCGAAGCCAACAGAAATGCTGAGAAGGAACGCTGGATTAAAAATGCCCAAAATGCTTATGATGAATTGATTGAAAAATATCCTTCGACAATTATAGAAGCTAAAGCATTGATTTTTAAAGCCGATTTATACAAACAACTTAAAGAATGGCAAAATTCAATAGATATAATGCTTGAAATTTTTGAGAAGTTCCCCGGTTCAAGATATAGCAATAAAGCTATATTAACAGCGGCAACCATATATGAAGATGAATTAAAAAATAAAGATAAAGCTGAGGAACTAAGAAAAAGACTGAAAAAATCTTTGGCAAAACCATTCAATTAAATATTCGGATCTTGTGTAAGATATTTTTGTACAATATTTAAGTGAAAAATACAGGAGGAAAAATGAAAGTTGTTAATGTCGTCTTTAGTATTTTAGTATTAGCGATACTATTTACGCCTATCGTTAATGCACAAGTTGATATTTTTGGCAAAATGGATACAGTTTATGCCGAAATTTCCAAAATTGATGATGATAACTGGTCTATTACTGTCTCTGTTACCAATGACGAAACAGTGGAAGGATTATCAATCCCACTAAAAATGACTGCTGGAATGAATAAAATTGTGGCTGATTCGGCTGTATATACCGGAGGAAGAGTAGAGAGTTTTACCCTTAAAGCTTTCAGACCGGATACGGCAATTCAGTGTGCAACATTAGGAATGGTTGCAAATTTAGGACCGACCAAAAACAGTCTGCCTCCAGGAGCTGGAAGACTTGTTACTCTTTTTGTCTCATCTTTGGAAGATAAGCCGATTGAGAAATTGATGGTTGACACTACTACAACCCACCCTAATAATTCAATAATGATAGTCGCAAGTACCTCTAACTGGGGTGAACACAGACTTGATACTATTAAGGTGGAAAAAAGAAAAGAATTGGAAATCATTCCTGTTTTTATAGTCAAA
>JAYEHE010000341.1:0-9978 GCA_034659415.1 Candidatus Zixiibacteriota bacterium
AATAAGGAAGTAAACGAAGCAATTTTCAGTCAGCCCTATATCAAACCTAAGATAATTGGTGATATTTTAGGTAAGACATCAAGAACCACATTAACAAAATATTTCAATGAATTGGTAAATTTCAATGTCCTTAGGCCCAAGAAAATAGGTTTAGAGGTTTACTATCTAAATGATGATTTAATCCGTATACTCGAAGGATAAAAGCAACAAAGCCTAATCGCGTAGCCTGTCCTGCCAGTAAGAACTGACTGGACTTACCCCCAAAAGATGGACACTGAGTTAAGCTAGGCTGCATTGTTATTATCCCAATTAATCCGACAAGTGTTCCCATCTGGAGCCTTTCTGGTGTTTCTCGGCAATACTTTTCACAATCATGTATTCAGCAGCAATAAACGTCCTCTTGTAACTATCCCAGTTTTTGACTACCTCTGCTAACTCCCTCTCAGATAAAACTCCTGATTCAGTCATTTCTGATAAAACAAGCAGCCAGCCGGGTGAGATTTCCAGGCCACTGCATAATGTGATAAACCTGGACATAGTGGGATCAGTTATCCCGTTCTCAATCCGGCATGGATCAGTTTTGCATATACTTATAAGCTTATCCTGAGACCAACCAAGAGCATAGCGCCTAATACGAAACAGGATACACATTTTTTTGACACATAAAATCCGGTCAACTTGCCTACTTGGTCGAGTATCACACCGTTTTCCTTATGGACTTTTTTGGAGTACATTCTCCGGAACTTAAGATTACCTTTTGCTCTGACGACAAAATAGGCAGAACTCTTGTGTATTCTAAAAAGCCGTTCATAATCAACGTAACCCCGATCAAGAATATCGTAACCGCTTGAATCATAATGCAATAAATCCAGAGCATTAGTATCATGAACTGAAGCGGTAGATACATGAATGAAGCAAGGAATAGAGGTTTTAACATCATACAGAGTATGTAATTTGATCCCGCCCTTTGTTGTACGAAACTTGGCCCACCAGAATACACTCAAGCACAAATCAATGGTTGTAGAATCGAAGGCGTAAATGTTTCCATATCGATTAAAATGGTACCGTAGCTCATCCCTTTGCGGCATGCCCAATCATCAACGCAAAGTACTCTTGGTTGTTCTATTTTAGGGAGGGGTTGCCGTAGTGCAATCCTGGTCAGTGTCGAGGCGCTTACTGACAACAAAAGCAATGAAGTCAGTTGACTTCCCTGCTTTCCTGTAAGTTCAATAGACAATATATCAAGGAGTTTTGAAACCCTGTAAGTTCTTCGAGAATATCGAACCACGTGAGGATTTTGCTCTGAGAATACTTTCCGATTGCAACTGGAGTTTTTGCATCTAAACTTTCTTGTTTTCATCTGTATTCTTGTTGACTTCTGAAAGATCGGTAAATCTGTAACTGACGTATAATCACGGATCTTCACGGTTTTAATTAACCGTATTATGATGAAGATTGAAAACTTTTTTCTAAAGCCCGGATCAGTTTCACACCGGCAGTACGAAGCCTTAAGAATGTATTATATTGAAAACATAGCAGCTGCTGATGTTGCTGAATATTTTGGATACAAGCATCGAGCCTTTACCTCCATTGTGAGTAATTTCAGAAGGGCCTTCGATGAGGATGATAACTTAGAGGACAATTTCTTTGTTCAAAGGAAAAAGGGCAGACCGGAAAGTAGAGAAAAGAATGATGTTAGAAACATTGTTGTCAGACTAAGAAAGAAGAACTTTTCGGTTGAAGACATCAAGATTAGTCTTGATGCCACCGGTTACCAGGTTTCAGAGAATACCATTTATCTCATTATAAAGAGCGAGGGTTTTGCCCGCTTACCTAAGAGAACTAAAAGTTATAAAAGACAATCAGAAGAGGTAAAGATTGAAGCTCAGAAAAGTGAAGCTATCGATTTTTTGCCTGAAAAGTTCAAAACCAACTCGGGAGCTCTATTGTGTTTGTTACCCATGATACGAGAATATGGGATTGATAAAATTATCAGGAGTAGTTCTTATCCTCACACCCGGGCTTTATCGCGTACCCGGTCAATCCTTTCATTTATTGCTTTGAAATTATCTGATGTACGTCGTTATTCTACGGATGACCTCTGGTGTATGGACAGGGGGTTGGGTTTGTTTGCAGGGCTGAATGTATTACCAAAAGCCACTTGGTTTTCTTCATATTCAGACAGGGTCACATCAGAGATGAACATTGATTTTCTAAAACGTTTACATCACACATGGCTTGATATGGGATTACTGGGTGATACAATAAATCTTGATTTCACTACCATCCCTTATTGGGGAGAGGGTGAACAGTTTGAAAACAATTGGTCAGGAAAAAGAAACAAAGCATTATCCAGTATGCTTTCTGTACTGGCTCATGATCCTGATACCGGTATCATTGACTATGGCAATACCCGGGTCAAGCACTCTAATGAGAGTAATGTAGTTTTAGAATTCCTCGATTTTTACCAGGGCGGGCTTACCGAAGAAAGTCCACTGAAATATATCATCTTCGATAGTAAATTCACGAATTATGAAAACCTGGCCAAACTGGATGCTAATAATGTGAAATTCATTACTATCCGCAGGCGTGGGAAGAATATTGTTGAAGAGATAAATAACTATCCCAAGAACAGTTGGAAGATCATAAGAGTACAGCAATCGGGTAACAAAAAACGCACGCTAAAAGTAATGGAGCAAATTGTTTTCCTGAAAGGCTATAATAAACAGATCAGACAAATTACGATTACCGGTAATGGCAGGATAAAACCGGCCATAATCATCACCAATGATTTTGACATAAGGGTGCACGATATCGTGACCAAATATGCCAAGAGATGGCTGGTTGAAAAAGTAATTTCAGAGCAGATTGAATTTTTTCACCTAAACCGGGTGTCTTCTTCAATGGTAATAAAAGTAGATTTTGATCTTACCATGTCTATTGTAGCCCATAATATTTACCGTCTGTTTGCATTTGAATTAGAGGGTTATTCTCACTTGACCTCACAAAGTCTGTATGAGAAATTTATTGCCAATGCTGCTGATGTGGAAATCGGGCACGACGTTATTGTTGTCAATCTCAAGAAAAAAAGAAAATTACCTTTACTTTTAGAAACTATGAACAGATATCAAGGCCACAAATTTAGTTGGCTGGGAAATAAAAAACTAATTTTTCAGGGTGCAACTTATACCTGAGTTAATACGGTTTGTTAATAACCGTGATAATCCGTGATCATTCTTGTAAGGTTTAGACGTGGGGGTTCAGTATGCAAGGTAAATGATTTTTCATTCAACTTAAAGAAAATCAATGGTGACTTTTCAAAATCCTGCAGATTTACAGTGCCTATTATTGAATTGGGGGGGGGTAACGCTTTGTGTTTCTGCTAGTTATATGTGATTCCGCATTTTTTCATTTTCTGCGTATTTACAGCAAATTGTATTGCTTTTTGGCTTACATTTATTATCAGAATTCAATAATGAAAACATACTTTTTATGAAAAGCATTTCCTTATGGACAGGGTTATCCATTATGTTAATTGTGGTTAATGTAGCTTTAATCCTGCTCTGGATGGATTCCAAAAGAGATTATGAAGCTGTAATTTCTGATTATGAACTAAGTCTTGAAAATGCTAGAAATGAATTAATGGCTGCAAATTGGTATGTCTGTATATCCAATGCAGCTAAACATAAAACTGTAAACCTGAATGGGAGTGTTACTACTTCCAAATTACCCAGTAGATCCGTTAAAGATTTTCTTCATCCTAATGGAACCTACATTTTGAGATTTTTCAATAGTTCTTGTTTATCATGTTACGAAAAAGGGATTAAGGTTGTAAGAGATTTTATCAATCAGAATCCTGATATCCCATTTGTTGTTGCAACAGATTTTAGTGATGTAAATCAGTTGAAGAATTTCATAGGCAAGATGCATTTTAAATGCGAAGTAATTGGAGTTCAAGACCTTATATTATTTGAATTCGAAGAAACAGATTTGCCCTATGTATTGCATGTTAACGTAGATGGACAGGTTTCAGACTGCTTAGCGATTAAGAAAAACGGGCATGAGCTTTTGATGTGTTCACTGAGTTTAATTAAAAAATATGAATAGACAGTATGTGAGATTTCAGATTGTTAGCTTCCTATTGTTATTAACCATTATAAGTTGCAGTAGTAACACCAAGCAAACAGAAAAAATAAAGACCCTTAAAGTCGATTTGGAGGTTTCAAATCTATCAGACTTTTTGCCCAGTATAAGCAAAATCAAAATCATTCCGCTTGAGACAAATTCTAATGCATTGATTGGTTCTATCCAGAAAATAGAAGTTTTTAATAATCGTGCATATGTATTAGATGTTTTTAGTGCTCAGGCAGTATTTATCTACGATTTAACTGGTAAGCACCTCAACACTATTTCATCAGCAGGAAAAGGACCTACCGAATATGTTAGTCCGTGGGATATGGCTATTGATCCATTTAATGAAGAAATAATCATTTTAGATCCGGGCAGCAAAAAAATTCTCAAGTATGATATGGATGGTAATTTCAAACAGGCCGAATATGTTGACTATTTCCCATATGCAATTGGGTTTGTTGACAAAGAGACTTATTGTATTAAGACAATGGTTGGAAAAAAACCAGCTATTATTTTAACAAAACATAATGGCAAAAAAACTAAAGAAGTTCATTTTGGAACCCGTGAATTTAATATGAACTTATTCAGCCATTTCCCTAGGAGCAACGGAAAACAACTATATGTTGAGTATATGAATGATACTATTTATGAGATAGGAAAGGATTATATAAAACCTTGGATGATAATTGATTTCCAAGATCTAGCAATCTCTCCAGATAAACAAGAAGAATTAAAATCCATTTACAACAAAAATCGATCAATGCCATCTGTTCCTCATAATCTCGCTGGAGCAGTAACTCCATTTTTTGAGACAGAATCTTTTTATAAGTTCCATTGTAATTTCAATGGTGGTATGACAAGTGTTTTGATAAATAAAAAAACACAAGAGCAAAAGTTCGTAAACAAAATATCAAGGGGTAGTGATCTTTTTACAAGACTGCTCTTATCTGTTTATGCCGTTGGTGGTTCTAACACGTTTATTGGGAAATTTAACAGTAATGATCTTTTGGATTTATTGGAAAATTGTGATTACAGGTTGTTAAAAAAACAAGGTAAAATCGAATTTGAAGAATTAGGATTCCCTAATCAAAGTGAGATCACACTTGAATCAAATCCTATACTATTCACCATTAATTATATATAACGCCCATCAAAAACCAAGTCTTATATGTCCTCTCTAATATAAACTATAAATAAATTTTAATGAAAAAAAAACTATTAATCTTTGCTGGAGTAATTGCACTAAATATTGTTGCTTTTACATCATTACAATCGGCTACGCCTGGGCCGCCTGTAGAAGATCCCAGATATTATCAAAGACTTCAATGTGATTGTGATACTGGGGAACAAGGTCAAGGAGATTGTGAAATGAAATCATGTGTAACTTGGGGTTTGGAAGAATCATGTCTCTTTCATCAGAATTGTGCCCCTAAGGATCCACCACCTCCATCTCTTTAGGAATGAGACCTAACACAAGAATTATTTATCTTTAAATCTAAATGTTATGAAGAGGAAATTTTTATTAGTATTTGTGGTTATTGCATTTAACGTTTTCTCAATAACTACCTTGAGATCAGCTCCAAATGCTGCTCCTGCAGATGAGTATGGCCAAATTTTACCTACCCGATGTGACTGTGATTCTGGAGACCCCGGTCCTGGAGATTGTCAAAGAGGCTATTGTTGTCCTGAGGGAACTGAGTGGGCTTGTATGCATGATATCGAATGTGGTGAACCGTTCTATTTCCCTGCCCAATAATTTGGCATGTAATTATATTGAGGAAAAGGATAGGTTAGACCAATCCTTTTCCTCAATATCAATAATCCGTTAAACCGCCTCCTTCCAAATTTGAAAAACCAAGAACATACAGAAGGGTTGCAAGGAAAGATTACGTAAGCTTTTCAAAGAAACATAGAAAACCAAAAAAGGAGATCCGCAAACAAACTCGCAAGCAATTGCAATACTTGAGGAGATACCCTCCTACTCACTCTTAAGCACCCCCGCCAAATCAACCCTATTGATTCCAGCGCTTGCAAATACCAAAATCCAAATCAATCCATTCACAATTATTATCCCAATTAATCCGATAAGTGATCCTAATTGAACATCGGCGCCCGGACTTAACAAGCCAGGCAAAACGGATACTATGGCTGCTATTGCTCCAATCAGGATGCCCAAAATCATAAGAGTGCTATACTCGATGATGATGCCGGTAAATATTATCTTTTTTGAGATTCCAACCGCTCTTTGTAATGCAATTTCTTGTTGACGCTCCTGGATGTTTCTGGCCAGCACTACCCCTAATCCAAGGGTACCGATTAAGAGTCCTAAGGCACCCAATAAGAGAAAGATAGACAGGTAAGTATTTTCTATCGAGCTGAATTCGGCTAGTCTTGCTACCGTTGTTTGTACGCTAATTCCGTAATCTCTTAGCGATAGATTTATGTTATCAGCCACTAATTCCGGCTCCGGATTATCGGTCTGTACCAGAAAAACATTTGAGCCACTTGAGCTGGGGAATTTCTCTAAAAAGGCCTTATCAGAGATCAGGAGGTTGCCCTGAAAAACAGAACTTTCCAATCCTCCAATCAGTATGATCCCGAATTCTTGTCCGTCATGACCTGAATACCACAGTGTCTCCCCAACGGTTTCTCCGGTGCCTCTCCGCAACCTGCATTTTCGCAACCGCTGTTGCTATTTACAAGTCTGATGCAAAACACTGCGCCCGGACTCAAAGCCACAGGTTCATCCCATTTTGGAGCCTTTCCGGTGTTTTTCGGCAATGCTTTTCACAATCATGTATTCAATAGCAATAAACTTCTTCTTAAAGGCATCCCAGTTCTTGACCACTTCTATTAACTCCCTTTCGGATAATGCACCGGATTCACTCATTTCCGATAAAACAAGCAGCCAGCCTGGCGAGATTCCTGAGCCCCTGCATAATCTAACAAACCGGGATACCGTGGGATCAGTTTTTCCGTTTTCAATCCGGCATGAATCAGTTTTGGAAATACTATATAGTTTAGCCTGAGACCAACCCAGGGCATAGCGTCTGACACGCAAAAGTGTGCACATTTTTTTGACAAATAATTCTACCGCTTTTTTCATCATTCTTGTAAGGTTTAGACGTGGGGGTTCAGTATGCAAGGTATGTGATTTTTCATTCAACTTAAAGAAAATCAATGGTGACTTTTCAAAATCCTGCGGATTTACAGTGCCTATTATTGCATTTATGGGGGGGGGCAACGCTTTGTGTTTCTGCTAGTTATATGTGATTCCGCATTTTTTCATTTTCTGCGTATTTACAGCAAATTGTATTGCTTTTTGGCTTACATTTATTATCAGAATTCAATAATGAAAACAAATCTATCACATATCAGGCAAATTGACAGTCAGCTGAAACCGGTTTCTTATAGCCTGATTTGTGGTAATAGAATCTACTTCCACGTCAATCTGGTTATTGATTGATTATGGTATCACTGGTTCAAACCAGTTTTTGTAGTAAAATATGACTGCAAATATAATACCCAGCTATATAATTAAGATGTAAGTAATAAATGTAATTAATACCTATGAAAAAAATTATTATTTTAACCTGTTTATCTTTTGCTGTATTGTTGAATGTTTTTTTTCTTAGCAGTGAGAATCGCATCGTTTCTGATGCACCGATGATATCAATTGTCCAAAGTGCATTTGCAGAAGGGGGCTCTAGTAGTACGACTACGTATGATTGTATGGATACCTATCCGAATTGTGGCCCTAGCGAACTTCAAAACACTGTATATACCGATCCTCATCGGTATTGTGTTGGAAGTGATTGCCCTTGGAGGTTCTTCATTACAGATCAGACTATAGCAAATACATGTACCGTTACATATACTGAGCCAGAATAGCTAATAGGGAAGTATTCAATTTGTAGAAGAACTCGAAGTTAGATAACTTCGAGTTCTTTATTGTTCTTTTTAAAGAGAAGTTACAATGAAATATATAATTACGATATGTATTGTTTTGATGTTTTTTAGTTGTCATCCTTCTAAAATTGAAGTAATACCTGTAAACCTTACTCAAAATCTGAAGGGAGAAGTACTTTCAGAAATCGATGTTCAACTTCCCTATGTCATTAAGGTTGTTGACACATTTCTGTTTATTTGTAATCAGCGGGGGAAATTCTTCTTTGAAGTATACTCTACGAATAGTTATAGAAAGATCTCGGAATTTGGTACTGAAGGGAGAGGCCCGAATGAATTTGTTAGACCGATTTTTACAGGCCAGACTGAATACGATGACAATAATGAGTTGAGGGTTCATGTATATGATTTAGCCAGAAGGAGAGTGGTCTTTATCAATGATAGAGGAGTATTAAACAATACTGATAGTCACCAGACTTATTTAATTCCCACATTGGAATCTTTTGTTACGCGTGTTTATTATTTGGATCAGAACTATTTAGTCAGCCTTATAGCAGAAGAGACTGGGAGAGGCAGTATTTATAATATAGTCCATAGAGAAGAATCGCAAATTGGCTACAAGCCAAAATTTGGATTCAATTATATGAAAAGTGATGCTTCAAAACTCTATAAATCCACAACATTATGTGTTAACCAAAGTAAAGAGGAAATTGCTAGCGCGCTATATTATACAGGACAAATTGATTTCTTTGATTTCTCAGGTGAGTACCTGAGATCTATATATTACACCGATCATAGTGGATTGAAGGAATGCTATTTGAAGAATGGGTTCAAAGTAATGGAACAAGAGCAATATATATATTCGTTGGAAAGAAATGGGGAACAATTATTTGGAATGAATGTCAACAATAAACTCAAAGATTTGGTAAATGGTACGCCGAATAATACTATCATTCACCGATTTGACTGGGATGGAACTAAGCAAGATCAATACATCCTTGATCGGCAAGTTGATAGCTTTACTTATGATCCTAGCGAGAATTGTTTTTATTGCGTTTTTCAAGGGATTGAAAAATCAAGTATAGTTAAGTTTCAAATTGAACATGAAAAGTAAAGGAATTGCTTTTATCCTTGTATTATTAATTATTTCGATTATTACTTCTTGCTTTTGTTTATTGAAAATTCGAAATAGTCGGCATGAGATATGGAGTATGTCCAATGAAATAGAACTTTTAATTGTCCAAAAGGATAATGCATTAGACCAGATAAAATATTTAGGGGACGCAATTAAAATTGTTCAGGCTCTTGCTAATAATAAGAAAATCATTGACCGGAATTGTTTATTAGTCTATTTCCCAAAAAATGGATGTTTCTCATGTCTTGAAGATATCTTGACGAAAAAACTACCCAGTGGGATAATGAATAATGAGGTTATTGTTTATTCCGATTTTGATAAAATTAATAAAATGATTTTCAATATAAATGATTCTTATAGAACTCAGTTCGAATCATATTTTGGAAAGGCATTATTAGAGGGAAGACCAGATGAGATCTATGTATTTGTTTATAATGAGAATGATACATTTTCTGTTCTTAAGAAAGACTCGACTGGACAATACTTCAAAAAATGAATAAGTTTTGAAAAAGTCTTTATCGTGTATCCTGATTTTGATTTTTTAAAAACCCTGGTCACTCGTGGTCTGGACACTTTCCAGCCCCTGGCTTTGAGCTCTTCAGTCATGTGTGGCTTCCATAGGAAGACTTGCTTGGACTTACCCCCAATAGATGGACGCTGAGTTAAGCTAGGCTGCATTATTATTATCCCAATTAATCCGATAAGTGATCCTAATTGAACATCGGCGCCCGGACTTAACAAGCCAGGCAAAACGGATACTATGGCTGCTATTGCTCCAATCAGGATGCCCAAAATCATAAGAGTGC
>JAYEHE010000342.1:0-2277 GCA_034659415.1 Candidatus Zixiibacteriota bacterium
TATGTTGATAGGGACTCTGGGTGTTGTTATAGGTGCTCCTATCGGTCTGTTTATTGTGAAGCATGGTTTAGGTCCTGAGGCATGGAAAGGGTTTGGGACTTTAGCCGGAAGTTGGATTGGGGGAACTGGTAATATGTTGGCTGTTGCTTACGGTTTGGAATTGGATGAAAGTTCTCTGAATTATGGGTATGCGGTAATAGCCGATAATGCGGTGTATTTAATCTGGCTTCCCATATTACTCGGGTCAAAAAATTTCGCTAATCGGTTTAATAAATTTACCCGTATCTCGGATGACCGTCTGGAAAAGATGGAAAAAGCCGCCAGTGAATTGACACTTGATAAAGGCACTTTTGAAATGCGTCATTTTCTATATTTAACATTTTTCGGTTTTACGGTAACTGCATTGGCGTCTTGGATTGCCGGATATATTCCACCGTTAGAACCAATATTTTCATATAATACTTACAAAATATTGTTAGTGACATTTATGGGTGTCGGTTTGTCATTTACCAGGGCAAGTAAAATCCCCGGTTCTCATGCTTTGGCTATGGCACTTGTTTATCTTTTTGTTGCCCGTATGGGTGCGAAAGCAGACCTGTCAAATATATCAATTTCTGTTTTGTGGTTTTTGCTTGGAGCGTATATATGGATATTTATTCATGGTTTCTTTTTGGTTGGAGCGGCAAAATTATTTAAAGTTGATGTGCATACAACAGCGATAGCATCGGCTGCCAATATCGGCGGAGCCGCCTCTGCTCCTATTGTAGCCGCTTACCATAGAATATCATTGGTGCCGGTTTCGATTTTAATGGCAATGTTGGGATATGCAATTGGAAATCCAGCCGCAATTTTAGCGGCTGCTCTTTGTAAATGGGTAATGTAGAGGAATTTATTTTTCTATTTCGCCAACCATAGGAACAAATCTGACGGAATAAAGAATATCTGTTTTGTATGAATTATTTTCCTTGGTTATTTTAGTCAATTTTTGATGACCAACTTTTTTTTCCAAAGGAAGAACCATAATTCCACCATCGATCAATTGACTTAATAAAGTGTTGGGGATTTTAGGCGTCGCCGCAGTGATAATAATCCTATCAAAAGGAGCTTCATTTGACCAGCCACGATAACCATCACCCTTAATAGTTTTAATATTTTTATATTCTAACTGAGCTAAGATAGAATCAGAAGCGGTTGATAAGCTTGGTATTATTTCAATTGAAAAGACAAGTTCAGCAATTTCTGCCAAGATAGCTGTTTGATAACCAGAGCCTGTTCCGATTTCCAAAACCTTACACTTGGAATTTATGTCCAATTCTTCAGTCATTGAAGCAACGATATATGGCTGTGAGATTGTTTGTTTATCACCTATTGGCAGAGGAGCATCATTATAAGCATCATTCTCCAGACCTTTGGGAACAAATTTATGTCTTGGCACAGATCGCATAGCATTCAAGACAAGCGTATCTTTGACACCACGATGAATAATCTGTTCGTCAACCATATTCATCCTTTTAGAGATAAATTCTATTTCGTTATTTTTGTCTGCAAAACTCATTATTTTTTCCCTGCTTTATTATACTAAAATTTTCCAAATAGAGAAAGAAAAAAACCGGCTGAAAAAACAGCCGGTTTTATTGCATTTATTGGCAACATGGGGGAGGACCATTGTTAAACAAATAATCAGCAAAGAAAGTAATATCGGAAATTCCAACTTCTTCATCACAATTTACAGAACCAGCTTCTAATGGATCTGGAGCTGAACCTGAATTAAACAGATAATTTACAAGGTATGTTAAATCAGATATTCCCGGTTCCGAGCTCGTATCGCCATTTATATCTCCACAGATAAAATTGATATAAGTAAAACCATCGGGAGGAGTCTGATATTGAGAAGTGTTTCCGGCTTCATCCATTGCTAAAACTCGCCAAAGATATTGTGCTCCATTTACAAGTCTATCGTAAGTTAGACTCAAAGAGTCAGGATATAAAGTTGTGTCAAAGACAAGGGTAGAGCTACCTTCAAAAAGTTGGAAACGGTAATATTCAGGAGAAAATTCATAAGAGGGTAATTCTTCACCACGATCCCATTTAAACAGAACATCTCCTTTGATTTCCGAATTATCTGTCGGTAGAAGTTGAACAGGAATCGCAGGTTTTTTTGAATCTAGAACAAATGTAGCATAAGAGGATTTATCTGATAAATTACCTGCAGAGTCTGCTCTTTGTAAACGCCAATACCAGCGACCTTCGGCAATTGTATCAGGCAATTTATAACTG
>JAYEHE010000343.1:0-2276 GCA_034659415.1 Candidatus Zixiibacteriota bacterium
AGTCAACGACCAACAGTCTGGGTTTTCGCTGTGCATATGAAACCAATATTCCTTTTTTTTGCCCGTCCCCAAGACGTTGTCTATCAAGCCACTTTCATAAAGTTCCTCTAAACTGGTGGCGTAATCATAAACACCATCATTGTCGAGGTCGCTTTGATAAAACATAGCTTGCGATGAAACACATGTTCGTAAACTGCTGATCGCTGATGCTTCGTTTGCTGAGCTTCGTGCCCGGAGTAATTGGGGTAAAGATACGGAGGAAATAATCGAGATAATAGCCATGACAACCATCAACTCTATAGCTGTAAAACCATAAGAATGAGCCTTATGACTTCCAGCCAAAATGGTCGAGGGCTTGGTTGAATTCTTTTTCATTTCATCCTCCTTGTCATGAATGTAGTTCTGTCAAATTTATTTTGTATATTTTCTTTTAATTGTTTTATTTACAATAGGTTATACGGAAATCCGTTTTCTCCCTATGCTTTTCTGGTTTGAAAGTTTAAAATGTATGCGAACCTATAATTGTGCTTGCAATCGCTAAAAAACAGACAACAAAAAAAGGCTCGCATACAATGAATCATTCCTTAATAAAAATTGTTAAATGGTTTTGCCGTCGATTAAATTTTAATGAACTTGCTTCCGCAGTTGTCATCTTCCATGAGGTTCTGAGCGGCTCAAGGAGTGACATCCCTCTCAAACCGAATGAAAAACCGCCTCACTATCGAGAATTTCGTGTTGATACCCTTCCGCCTTTACCAGCCTCAGCAAAAGATACTGCAGGCACGACCGCTGACTGGGAAAAACTTAAAACTGAAAAAGAACTTAAAACCGGAAAAATAATTACGCCGATTCAGTTTCGAAATGGCAAAAAGCCGCCAATTGGTTGTAAGTGCAGCCACTGTAATGCACCCAGACAATATCTGTATGTGAACAATGGCAATTTGCAATCCCAGGTAAAATGTAAAATTTGTGGGAAAACAAGTCCTACACACGATAATAAACGAAAACCTAAGGCAAAGTACCGGTGCCCTTACTGCTCAAGCGCTCTTTTCAAGTGGAAAGAAAGTCAGCAAAGTACGATTTTCAAGTGCCCAAGTTATTCTTGTGGACACTATCTGCGTAATAAAATGATTCTTACAGACGAAGAAAAAACCATGCGAAGCCTGAAAAAATATAACCCTAATTTTAAACTTCACTATCAATACAGGGAATATCACATCTCTCCTGATGATCTGAAATCAGCAAGGCCAGCCTCAAATACAAAAGTCGACTTGTGTAAAATCCATCATAGCTACCACACATTAGGACTTGTCCTGACCTTTTCGATTAACCTCGGACTCAGCTCAAGGACAACCCGGGAAGCACTTAAAGGTATTTTCGGTATCTCCCTTTCCCATCAGACCGTCATCAACTACATTAATTCATCAGCCAATTATTTATCCGCGTTTATTGATAATAACTGCCCTAAGCCTCTGACAATATCCGCTGCAGATGAAACATACATTATCGTTGATAATCAATGGACATATACGTGGTTTGTCATTGACTCCAAAACCAGGGCCATTTGTGGTTATAATCTGTCCCAGCATCGCGGTATGCAACCGGCACTGGCGCTCTTATATAACTGCTTTGGTAATCCCGGTGAAATGGAGACACACCCGGATTTGGTTACAGACGGCAACCCCTCTTACGATGCCGCTGTTATGGCTTATAATGATTTGATTAAAAACAATGATAGCAAGCTGACAAAGCGTACCGTTGTCGGCTTAAAGAATTTAGACGAAGAAAGCCGCGAATACCGAAGTTTTAAACAGCTTGTTGAACGTCTGAATCGAACGTATAAATATCACACCAGACCAAGAGCAGGATTTAAAACATTCGACGGCGCCGTCGCACTTACAACGCTTTTTGTCGCATTTTATAATTTCATGAGACCTCACAGTGCACGAAAAAATGCAACACCTGTATCTTTGGACTCACTTCGCGACTGTCATCTTATGCCTGAGAAGTGGGTTACCCTAATCGAGCAAGCGGCAGCTTAAACTCTCAAATCAGATTGTCAAAGAACAAAAATTAAAAGCATTTAAAGTAAAATTAAACCCGTTCGTTATGGCGATGAGCAAAAAAAGCATTCTGTGCGAGAATGGGCCCCCATTCCGCTCGTCGGAGCACAGAATGTTTTTTTTGCGCTCTCGCATTCAACGACAAACTTTCATAATAAAATCACTTTTCATAAAAATTTTGACAGTACCCAAACAAAAAAACCACGAAAGATC
>JAYEHE010000344.1:0-2264 GCA_034659415.1 Candidatus Zixiibacteriota bacterium
CTTAGGGCAAAACGGAATATATTTTGAAACAGACGCATCCTCTAGTGGATCAAATAGAGAAGCAGAAAGATATTCATTCTTTGCCAGATCGGTCATGGAAATATTTAAACCATTAGACTGGTATCCTGATGTTATCCATTGTCATGATTGGCATGTAGGTTTTGTACCCGTAATTCTAAAAATATTAAGTAAGAAAAATGACAAACTTGCTCATATCAAATCCTTACTTACAATTCATAATCTAGAATACCAAGGACGGTATGATGAACAGATGATTTTTGATGCCTTCGGAATAAAAAAATCCGATCACGAAACATTAACACAAAACCAAAATGGTCAAATCAATAGTTTGCAACAAGCCATTCTTACCAGTGATCATCTGAATACTGTCAGCCCTAATTACGCTAAAGAAATATTAACCAAAGAATTTGGCGCAGGACTCGAAGGTACACTAGATATTAGAAAAGATGATCTAGAGGGTGTAATCAACGGTATTGATATCGAAAGATTTAATCCTGAAACAGACAAATCTTTAATAGCAAACTATTCAGCTGACAATTTATCCGGACAGGCTAAGTGTAAAGAAGATCTACAAAAGAAGTGTGGACTCAAGGTTGATCCAAAAATCCCTATCTTAGGAATAGTCTCCCGTCTTGCCGACCAAAAAGGAATAGATCTTATCTATGACATTGCCGATCGAATCGCCAAAGAAAATGTTCAGTTTGTCTGCCTAGGAACAGGCGACCCCAAGCTTGAAGCAATGATGAGTGAAATAGCAAAAAAATATCCTGAAAAATTTTATGCCCAGATTGCTTTTGATGCTACTTTTGCACAGCTAATATATGCCGGGTCTGATATGTTCCTGATGCCATCAAAATTTGAACCTTGTGGGCTAGGTCAGATGATATCTATGCGCTATGGCACAGCACCTATTGTCCGATATACTGGTGGTCTAGCTGATACTGTAAAAAACTACAATCCAGATACAGACACAGGCGATGGTTTCGTATTCAAACATTATGATGCTGATCAATTCTTCACTGCCATAAAAAACTCATTAGATCTTTATCAAGATCAAGAGAAATGGTACAATTTAATCACACGTATTATGAAAAAAGACTTCTCTTGGACTGCCTCAGCCAATAAATACATTGGGTTATATAATAAAATAATTGACTAAACAATGCCAGCAAAAAAATCAGTTAAAAAAGCAATTTATAAAAAAGTAAAAATTAATCCTGCAAATAGCGAAATAAGAGTGGATGAAATTCATGATCGTTTTGTAATTATTGCTCCAGGCAGATCAAAAAGACCCCATGATACCGCTAAACATAAAGAGGTACCTGTCAAATCAAAAGATTGCCCTTTTTGCAAAGAAGCAAATTTTCTGACACAACGTCCTCTACATTTGGTCGGTCCAGACAAATGGTGGGAAATTAAAGTAATAAGAAACATCTTTCCTTTTCTTTCTCCGGGTAATCCCAAAGCATATGGACATCAAGAAGTTATCATAGAAACACCCCACCACAACAAAGAATTAGCTGAATTTGGAGAAGGCCATATAGTAAGATTGCTACAAACCTACCAAGCAAGAACCAAAGCCCTATCCAAAGATCCAAAAATCAAATATATTCTAATCTTTAAAAATCATGGTGGTAAGGCTGGTGCATCACTTGTACATGCCCACTCACAGATTATGGCAGCTGGATTTGTCCCTTCTCATATTGTTAATAAATTAGGGCGGGCAAGAAAATATTTAATTGAAAAAGGTATTTCTTATTATCAAAAATTGGCTAATCGTGAAGGAAAAGGACCAAGAAAGATATTTGAAGACAAACATATAACTGCTTTTTGTCCATACGCATCATCCTACAATTATGAAGCCTGGTTAGTCCCAAAAAGAAAAGTTGATAACATTACCTTGTTAGAAGAAGAAGAATTAAAATCATTAGCCAAGGCTTTGAAAAAAATATTAAGAAAAGTTAACCAGCTTGAACTTCCATACAACTTTTACATGCACCAAACTCTCACGGACAAACATGAATATTTTTACTTAAGAGTCTGCCCCAGAAGAGATACTCACGCTGGTGTAGAGCTTGGCTCTCGCGTAATTGTAAATACTGTCGCCCCAGAAGATGCAGCAAAATTCTACCGCGGAAAATAAATTTAAACCGAAAAACCAGGGGTAAAATACCTTGTTTTTTATATTTGTTTGTCCCACAAAATACGGGGGTTCGATTCCCCCTGCCTGTCGGTAGGCAGGG
>JAYEHE010000345.1:0-2263 GCA_034659415.1 Candidatus Zixiibacteriota bacterium
TTATTATAATCATTGCAAGTTATGGTTTTTGGAATATCATAAATCTTATTAAGACCAAACAACTTCTTATTAAAAATTTAATTATAATTACTATATCCGCCTTGATAACTTTCAATGTTTATCCTGACAGTGAAGCAAAAAGTTCACCAATGTCTCTTAACCGTAAAGGATTACATGAATATTACTCAGACAATTACAATGCCTCCATCAAAATATTTCATGAAGCACTATCACAAAACAAAAGTTGTCCTGAGATTAATTTAAACCTTGGTTCTTCTTTCTTAAAAATGAGCAAAGCTGACTCAGCTGAATATTATTTCAAGCAAGAAATCAAGTATAATCCTGAACGTCATAAAGCATACATTAATTTAAGTTCAATATATTATTTACGAGAAGATTATCCCAAAGCTTTAAGACATGCACAAAAATCTGTTGATTTGGCACCTTATGATATCAACGCCAACAAAATTCTTTTCCGAATATTGGCAAAGATTGATTCCATTAGCCATGCTACACTCCAAAATAAATTAAATATATTAATTGAAAACACTAACAGTAATATCCATTTACTTTATGACGCCGGATTAGTATTGACTGATGCCAATAAATTTCAACTTGCAGAAGATGTTCTTAACAAAGCAAAAATTATTTCTTCTCCGGATGTTGAGACAGATGATGAGCTTTTTGAACAAAAATATATCAATAGCTTTAATAATATAAAAAAATTAAAAGCAAAAATTTATTATCAACTTGGCTACTTAAATGGAATCAAAAGTGATTTTTTAAATGGTATCAATAACAGTAAAAAAGCAATTGCTTTAGATTCTTTGATAGTTGAAGCATACATAAATCTTGCCTCATGTTATTTTTCTATCGGCAACAATAGATTGGCTGATTCAGTCTTTACAGAAATCAAAAACAGATTTCCAAATAACAATTATTTAAAAAAATAATAAAAAAAGACCGGACTTAGAAAATCCGGTCTTCAAATATAATAATTTATTAAAAATTACCTGTACCGATTTTTTGTAACCGGAGCAACTAAATCTTCTTCATAAAGATAATTTAGAACTCTATCGGAAGCAATTTTGAAAGAATCCGGCTGTAATGCTAAAGGCGTAAAGCTGAAATGCACCGTTTTAAAATAAGGTCCATGAACAAGATGTCCGACAGGAGAACCTTGATATGCCATCATATAGGAATCACCATAATCAGCTCTATCCTGATTTAATTTTGAGTTATACAAATAAACCGGCTCAGCATAAACATATCCAACGCTATTTTCAAACTCTATCGGATACTTTTGCATAAATCCCATCCAATTCACTTCAGGCATTGCAGGATGTTCAGGAACCCATATAATACCTATGTTAGGTCTTTCCCATAAATAATTCTTATGTAACAAAGCAGTATCTAAAGGAAGATTGGGCCAACCTCCAAGATCATCACCACTAATGGCTCCGACAAAGTCCTGAATGTAGATACCTCGTTTTTGTGCAAAATAGCCCCAATTGGAAAAGTTGGTAAAATTAACAGCAAAATACTTCGAGTAATCCCCACTTACAGACACCATATCCAAGAAGTCTTCCGCTGCATAACTGCCTCCTATTGAATTTCTCATACAAAGCCAAACATTAACACCTGCATCAATTGCATCATAAACATTATCCAATGAACCGGAGAAACCAATAACCTCATCATAATAAAGAATAACTACTTTATGTTTTAACATAGTTACAATAGGAGGGGAAGAAACAAAAAGATAATCTTTTGCAACACCGCTGGCTTGCAATTCAATATCAAACCTGGAATCGTCCCATTCACCTGCGAATTTCTTCTCGCCCCAATTATCCACTACAGATTTCCAAAATTCCCTACTGACTAAAGCCTTACCTTCGGGATTTTCCCTATCTAAAACAGGCGAATTCATCTGAGCATTGTAACCAGTTGGATTGAAGTCCATAACCACAACATCTCTCTCAAACCGAGGATTGATCACTTTGAAAGATTCATAATCCGGGACTAAATCCTCTACTAAAGCATCATCTCTACTTTTCACCCAAAAGACGAATGACATTTCAACAGTTGTATCTTCACCAACCGGTGCATAATTCTTGTAAACATCAAATATCGTCAAACTACTATCATTGGTCCATCCATCCGAAGAGTAAACAAGTTTGTTAAAAGCAGTATCATTTTCAGCATCAATCTTATCTACATCAAGTATCTGAGAAAATGTACCTGGTAAAGCCCCAAGCGGAAA
>JAYEHE010000346.1:0-2261 GCA_034659415.1 Candidatus Zixiibacteriota bacterium
TTTGCAGGATATAAGTCAAGTATAAAATACTTATATTCGGAAAATAAGCATATAATCCAATAATATCAATAGATATTGATTATTTATAAAACCTGGACATTATTGGATAATAATCTATCACCTTCAGAATTTTCTATACTGAGAACATTGGGCACGTTAAGCGTATTTTGTTAACTTGTTATAAACCAACGTAGTACTTTAGGTCAAGAATTTACACCAAATTTACTTTACAATAGGTTTGTTCTGTTGTAGTCTGTTTTGATGCGTTTTGATCACAAACCGTCCCCATTTCGTCCCCAGAATAAGTATCATCCATTATTATCTATTTATGGAGAAATTAACAACTATGATGTTTGTCCAAAAAGATGAAATCGAACAGTGTATCTATAATCATATTATAGTAATAGTTTTTCACGCATATATTGATATTATAACTGTTTTTCTGGCTTTATAACTATTTTTCTTCATTAACCCAAAATAATACGGTATTGTTTCCGTAATTATTTTTCTTGACATATGACCGTATATAACGATATTTCTTGCGTAGTAACTATTTTTCTTGAGGAAGTAATGTCTAATAATATTGAAAGACCTGCTGGATATACTGAACTAATTGAAAGATACAATCTTGAAGTAATCCCAAATTGGCATATATCATATGTAACAACTAGTGGAATTCATCAGATCAATTCTAGTGAGAGATTAGTAAAAGAAGTTTATCCTCCCATATACTGGCCAGGAGATTCTTTAGGTGATCATCTTGAATTTGCGCTAAAATATGACGGTACAAATCTCTTGATATTAGCTTCTTTGTTTCAAAAAGTAAAAAAAGAGGATATTAATGAATATGTCCAATCAAAACCAACAGGTAAGTATGCTAGACGGCTATGGTATCTTTACGAATTTATAACTGGCAACAAACTTCAGGTAGCTGATTTAAAGCGTGGCAACTACGTCAATTTACTCGAATCAGATGAATACTATACTATCTCCCCTGCTCATCAGATTAAACGTCAGCGGATAAATGATAATTTATTAGGTAATCAAGATTTTTGCCCAATGATACGCCGCACTGATATCCTTCGTGAATTTGAAACTAAAGACCTTCAGAATCGATGTCAGAATGTTGTTTCAGCTTACTCTCCAGCATTACTGAAAAGAGCACTCAGCTATCTTTACACTAAAGAAACAAAATCTTCTTTTGAGATTGAACATATCAAACCCAGTTCGACAAGGACTGAACGTTTCGTAGCACTACTTCAAATAGCTGAGCGAGAAGATTTCTGTCATAAAAATAAATTGATAGATCTACAGAACCGCATTGTTGACGAACGGTTTCGTGACTCAGATTATCGTACAAACCAAAATTATATTGGAGAGACAGTATCTTTTCAGAAAGAAAAGATACATTTCGCATGCCCTAAACCAGAAGACTTGACAGATCTAATGAATGGGTTGATTGCAGCACATGAACGCATGGATGTAAGTGATGTTTCAGCAGTGATTCATGCATCTACTATTTCCTATGGATTCGTTTTTTTACACCCATTCGAAGATGGTAATGGTCGAATCCACCGATTTCTAATTCATAATATTTTTGCCAGGCGAGATTTTATTCCCAAAGATATTATGTTTCCTATTTCAGCAGCCATGCTAAAAAGCTCCTCTGAATATAATAACTCTTTAGAAGCATTCTCAAAACAGCTCATGCCTTTGGTGGAATACACACTTGATAAAGAAGGTCGCATGACAATTCATAACGATACTGTTAAGTGGTATCGCTATATTGATATGACACCTCAAGCAGAAGCACTTTTTAGATTCATTGAGCAGACTATTGATACAGAACTCTCCAGTGAATTAGCATTCCTTGCAAATTATGATGAAACAAAGGATGCTATTCAGGAAATAGTGGATATGCCTGACCAGAAAATAGATCTTTTCATTCGATTTTGTTTACAAAACAATGGTAAACTTTCTATTCGAAAACGTAGTAGTCATTTTGATTTTCTATCAGATGATGAAATTAGTCAGATGGAGGCAGCTATTTTAGCTACCTATGGAAACAAGCCTTAATCACGCACTAATGAAAGTTTGATTTTATAAATTAAATCATTTACTAAAGCACACTAACGAGAACATTGGGCACGTTATTAATATCTACTTTTAGATTGAATTTTGAATTATTCAAACAATTTATCATCAAAATATTTACTCTAAAGTTGAGTTTCAAAATATTGTCACATAATTCAAATTCAAAG
>JAYEHE010000347.1:0-2261 GCA_034659415.1 Candidatus Zixiibacteriota bacterium
CATTTGAATACGGTGATTGACAGATTCAAATTTATTTGATGGTTTTGCACCGATTCGTTGGCTGGGGGAGTCTTTTGTAATTAGTTCAGGGAATTCGCTTTCAATTTTTAGAAGCCGATCAAACATTTTATCATAGTCGGTGTCAGAAATTTCCGGCAAATCCAATACATAGTAGCGGTAATTATGATAATTTATTTTATCTTTTAGTTTTTTTAATTCATCAATTATTTTTTGTTCTATGCGTTTCATATTTGGAAATAATGTTCTTCCTAATGAAGATGTCAAACATATATTTTGTAATTAGTCGAAAGTAATAAAAAACCCGCCCGCCAGAGGCGGACGGGTTTTTAAAATATATTCAGATATTTTTATATTTATTCGGCATGCATAATATTTCCATCAAAGCCGACAATCCATCCGGTAGTATTATCAAGGAAAAAGATAGAGTTCCAGGCAAGTTCAAATCCCTGACGATCAACATACCAACTATTTCCGCCATCAGCTGTTCTGTACACATCACCTTTTGTATTAACTGCCCAGCCGTTAAGCTCATCAGTAAAGGTAACATCAATAAAGTGATTGATATCAGCACTACTTTGGAATTGTTTGTCCCAGGTTATTCCTCCGTCGTACGTGTGAAGGATAATTCCATTGTCCCCTACAATCCAACCTGTTTGACTATCAACAAAACTAATAGACTTCAAAGGTGAAGTTAAGCCTGGATCTTGGATTACCCATGTTGAACCACCATCAATGGTTTTTGCAATGGTACCCAAATTACCTGTAACCCAGCCAGTATTGGCATCAATAAAGAAAACATCCCATAAATTAGCTGCTATTGAAGTGAAGACTGAAAACCAACCTGATTGACTTGGAATAATATCAGTACTGGTTACATTAAAAGTGGTATCAGGAATAGGGAAAATAATTGTATCATTGTTGGTAGTGTCAATAACTAACGAGAGGAAAGTATCAATTGAAATTGTGTCTCCTGTCAATGTGTCTATTTGGGTTATTATTGTTGAAGTGTCATGCAAGGTATCAACCGTAACTTCATCAGGATAGTGGGAAATTGAATCATAGATAGTATCTACAATAAACTCAAGGGTATCAAAAATACCAACTTCAATAGTATCAACTGTAATTGTTTCAGTTATTTCTTCATTAAGTGTTGAATCAATCATTATCCAAACAGTATCAAATGTCACATCGTCAATAGATCTTATGATAGAATCTATATAGACAATAGTTGTATCATAAATATAATAAGTAGTGTCAAAAATTGTGTCGGTATTTATATACAGAAAAAGTGTGTCATATAATGATGAGTCAATTATTGTGTCGATATTATATTGAGTATCAATACAGGCACTGTCAACAGCATAACGGTAGATAGCCCCGTCTTTACCTACTACCCAGCCATTAGTTGTGCTATTAAAGAATACAGCATGAATGTCTTCTTCAATTGTTTTAAGACCG
Source organism: Candidatus Zixiibacteriota bacterium (assembly GCA_034659415.1). GTDB lineage: Bacteria > Zixibacteria > MSB-5A5 > GN15 > FEB-12 > QNAD01. The sequence continues at coordinate 1,480 of JAYEHE010000347.1, forward strand.
AAATAACAGACATTATAAGTTGTGTCAAGCGACCAGCTGTCACCACCATCAGTAGTGTTTAGAATATATCCATTTTGTCCTACAGCCCATCCTGTGCTTGCATCAAGGAAATAAGCATCAAACAAACTGTTAGTGATGCCACTGGTAAGTTTTTTCCAGCGACAATCAGTAAAGTTTGAATCTATAATATTATTAACAGTGTCAATACATATGACGTCCTGATATTTAATAATAGTGCCGTTATCGCCAACCGCCCAACCGGTGGTAGCATTAATAAAAAAGACAGAATAAAGTATATTGTTGCCAATATCTCCGCGTTCCATAGTCCAAGTGACTTCTTCACCGGTTGAAGGTCCAGTTATTACAGCATCATCGTCATCATCACACCCAGTGATAATGATTAATGAAAGAAGGCTCATTACAAAAACCGATAAAATCAACAATTTCCTTGAAAAAACAGTGTTGTTCATAAATCCATAATCTCCCGAGATTTCTGACTATTACCTTTAAAATCAGCTAATAATTTACTATATAAATCAAGCTTATGTCAAGCGAATTAAAGCAAAATCAACAAGTTCTTGATTTTTTATTAGTTATTGAAACACTATTATTTAACGTTTTTTCAAGCTTTTTGTTTAGCATACGAGTTGAATCTATATAAATTTTTTTTATTTGTGGGAATATTAGTTTTATTTCGATTTTGCTAATGATTTCCCAGCGATATCATTGGTAATATTATTTATCCAAATCGATGTAAGTTGTGAATTGCTATTAACTTCTAA
>JAYEHE010000348.1:0-2260 GCA_034659415.1 Candidatus Zixiibacteriota bacterium
ATGAAGATGCTGATAGAGCAGCGCCACATTCATGGCCCTGCCGAAAAGCCAGTTCCGGACATCGCTTTCATCGATGCTTCTGACTTCAACCGTTTTTAAAGTCAGGTCAACATGAATCACGTTCATGATGCCAATTGAGAGGGCAATTGAAAATTACCTGCTGCGATTCCCGGGACTGTGATGTCTTCATCAAGAGATTTCCAACGCAATGCAAATCCATCCAGCCTTATGGTGACTTCTTTGAGCTTATGATCAGTCGTTTTTGATAAAATTTCAAATCGGTCCGCCGGGAATCCAATGATGCGGCTATCTATCGGCTCGATGTAAATCATCCTGCCTTCCCAAAAGGCTTTAATCGCAGTCGGCTCTCCAATTTCCATTTTATTTACCTTGAAATTCATTATACTTGAGTTTTCGAAAAAAAGTTATAGACATTTATAATAACATGTGAGACAATAAATTGGCAGTTTATAATATATCTTTAAAATTCAATAGGTTAAGTAAAACCATGAAGATACCTTGTGCCAATCGTCTCCCGTTTATCGTTTCTGGTTTATCATTTCTTCAACCAGCTCTCACAGATATTCAGTTTTACAATCTGACCTTAATAGCGACGGCTTTAATACTCGGCGCTAAATTTAATCTCAGTGAAATCAGCCGCATGTGGCTGAAAGAGAAAAGCGTTAGCACTCTTTCATATTTGCTGTCCGATGCAAAATTTTATGTTCCGGAAATGGAAATTCTTTATGCAAAAAAAATACTGAAAACATACACAATTACAGACGGCAACTTTTTAATAGATGACACCATGAAGCATCATACCAATTTTTGCAAATGGATTCATGGCACATTTGTATTATTCGATCATGCGATGAAAACCAATCTAAAAGCAACTTGCCTTGTTTTTCTGTATTATAGTGATGGTGGTCTTATTAAATTTCCAATCGCATTTCGAATTTACTATAAAGATACAGATACCATGGCATGGCAGCGCGGAAAACGTAGAGAATGTAAAGCGAAATATGACCTTGCCATAGAAATGCTTGACTGGGCATTACAAATAGGGTTTCCTAAATGTACAGTATTGGCTGATTCATGGTTTGGTATAGGGCCATTTATTCAAGAGCTTAACCGGCTTGGGCTCAGTTACGTTGTTGAAATTAAAAAAAACTATAGGGTCAAAACACCTTTCAAGGAACCTAAGCTCACTCCGACGGGAAGGAAAGCAAAGAAACAATTTGATTTGATAAACCTTCCGCAGTACTTTAAGGGCATATCGTCTGTTGCCAGATGCGGTTTTTGTGCAGATAAACAATCCGGCAAAAAAGAGAAAGTTCTTTATCATACCAAAACTGTCACTGCTTGCTTAAATTCCATTTCAGGCAAACACCGTATTATTGAAAGCACGGATCCGATCAAGCAAACCACCAAATATCTTCTTACCAACGAGCTCACCTGGGAAGCCACCAAGATTATCAGTGTATACAGCAAGCGATGGGTAATTGAAGAATTTTTCAGGAATGCCAAGCAGTTAACCGATATGGAGGGAGCCACTATCAGGAGTGAACAGGGCGTAACAACAGCGTTATGCCTGGTGTCCTGGATTGACTCCCTCCTCCATCTTGAAAACTACAAGCAAAGCACTGCTGGAAAATTATCAAAGGAATCACTAACGATTCCTTCAATAGTTCGTCGAGCGCAATACGAAAATCTGAAGGCTATCTTAAAAAGAGCGCGTCACGACAAAGATTTTATTCCAAAGTGGTTAGCCGTTGAAGAGGAGAATGTGCTCAGAAAAAGAAAGAAATTCAATACATTAATTTCGTTGGATGACAACAAGGACATGGATTTCAAAATGGCTGCTTAGCAAATTAAATGCCAGAATCTAATTTTTCAAAGAACTTTTTTTCGAAAACTCAAGATTATATTTCCCCATAAAAAAACACCTATATTCTTTGCCAACCGAACTGGCTGAAGCCAAAATTTACACTCACCATCCGGAGTAGCGACATGAATATGTGGCGGCTCGTTTCCTTCGTCTGCATAAAAATGGAATCTGAAGGAACCTATTTTCATAACGGTTGCAAAATATTATAATATCTATTTTTTTATTACAAGTGACTTTTGATGACCTCGTAAAAAGTCGGAGAAACGAGTTTTTACCACAATACATTTAGATCCTTATCTCTGATTTTCGTGTTTTTTTGGCAAAAGAATTATGTTTTCTACACATGCCGTACGCAAACAGATCAGAAAAAAG
>JAYEHE010000349.1:0-9883 GCA_034659415.1 Candidatus Zixiibacteriota bacterium
GCATCAACATTTGTCGCAACTGACACATTTGTACCTACTTCTGGATCAGGGTTAGCTTCTGGTCCTTTTATAAGTACTTTGGGTTTATCATTTGATTCTCAATCTGGTTATGTTACCGGACTAACAAATCTTGGAGGTGGCGGAATAAGTATCTCTTCGGATCCAGCTGTTGGTATTTCAGCGACTGCACCGGGTAATGAATTAATTATCAATACTGAAGAGACAACCCACGCTACATCGATTAATGTATATGATTCTCAGGGTGGCAAGCATACTATGACTGTAGAGTTTGTAAAATCAGCAATTGATAACCGTTGGGAATGGAATGCATCTTCAACTGGCGTGGAAACAATTTCTGGTGGTGGCTCCGGTTTTGTAGCATTTAACTCTGATGGTTCACTCAATTCATTTACTTATGATGGTGGTGCAACAAGTCTTACTCTTGACCCGAATAATGGTGCTATGAATATGAATATTCAATTTGATGTTGGTACATCTGGTAATTTTGATGGATTGACCGGATTCCGTTCAGGAAGCCACACAGCTACAATTATCGGTCAGGATGGATATGGCGTTGGTATTTTGGATAAAATTTCAATAGATAAAGCCGGTAATATTTCCGGTATTTTCACCAACGGCGTTAACCGAGTTTTGGCTCAGATTATGCTGGCTGATTTTTCTAATCAGGCGGGTCTTCGTAAAGCTGGACGTTCTGTATATCAGCCAACAGCGAACTCAGGTAGTGCCATTGAAGGGATTGCCGGTACGACAATATCTGCCGAGTTGACCTCAGGTGCGCTTGAGTCATCTTCTGTCGATATCGCTCAAGAGTTTACAAGTATGATAACTGCCCAACGCGGATTTCAGGCTAATGCCAGAATTATTACAACTTCTGACAGTATGCTTGATGAATTAGTAAATATTAAGAGATAATGAGTAAATTATGATTAAAGTAACTCGCATAAATAATTCGGAATTAGTAATCAATGCTGATTTAATTGAATTCGTTGAGCCTATTCCGGAAACAATAATCTCTTTAACGACCGGTAAAAAAATTATGGTTAAAGAAGAGATAGATACAATTATCGAGCGAGTAGCTGAATTTAAACGTCGATCAGGTATTCTGGTGAAAACTCAGAATACCTGTGAGACTTCTAATGGGAGTTAACAATGGCTAACGATGACGAAAAAACTGTCGTCGAGCAAGGCGATAAAAAAGAAGCTTCTGAAGGCGAAGGGAAGAAAAAACCAGGCGGTAAAAATATGATAATGCTTGGTGGCATTGGTGTTGGTGCTATTGTAATTGGTCTGGCGTTAGCTCTTTTTGTTGTCAAACCGATGATGTCTTCGGATTCTTCCGAAACCGACGCTACTGAAGAAGTATCAACAGATGATGGTCATGGTGAGAAAAAAGAACACAAGCCTAAAAAAAAGCATAAAGAAGAATCATCTGATCATGGTGGTGGTCATGGTGAAGAGGGCGCAGTTGAGAGTCTTGTCTATATGGTTTCTGATATAGTAGTGAATCCTGCCGGAACAGGCGGTTCACGATTTCTTTCTGTTTCATTTGGTTTTGAGCTTGAGTCAAGCTATATGATGAGCCAGTTTGAAGCAAAAGAGCCAATAATCAGGGATGCCTTAATTACAATAATGTCTTCAAAAACTGTAGCGCATCTTACTGATCCAAGACAGAAAGAAATTATCAGGTTGCTCATCAAAAGAAAGGTCTCCAGAATTATGGAAACCGATGAGTTGGCGGGAGTTTATTATACGGACTTTGTTTTACAATAAGGAATGATTTAAGTGGCAAAGATTTTATCACAAGACGAGATAGATGCTCTATTAACAACAGTATCTCAAGATGATGGTGGTGGAGAAGTTGAAGATCATATAGATGACGAGAAGTTACGCTCTGTTATTGTTTATGATTTCAAGCATCCTAATCGTGTCTCTAAAGACCAGATAAGAACCTTGGAGAATATGCATGACAATTTTGCCGGCCATTATGGTTCGTCATTATCGACTATTCTCAGAACAATTGTAGATGTTGATTTGGTTTCGGTTGATCAAATAACATATTCTGAGTTTGTTATGTCATTAGTGACACCTTCGTGTACCTATACATTTAGCGCAGATCCATTGGAAGCTGTATGTCTTGTGGATTTTAATCCTACCTTAACATTTTCATTTATTGATAGGATGTTTGGTGGTTCTGGTAAAATATTGGAAAGTGAACGGGAATTGACACCTATTGAACGTTCAATTATAAGCCGCCTTGTCAACAGGGTTTACAGAGATTTGGAATCTGCATGGGAAAATATTGTTAAGGTTAATATTGAACAAAAGAGTATTGAAACCAACCCGCAGTTTATTCAGATTGTACCACCTGGTGAAACGGTTGTTGTTGTATCTTTTCAGATAAAACTATTCCAATCAACCGGATTATTAACTGTCTGTTATCCGTATGTATCATTAGAGCCAATTATTAATAAACTATCTGGACAGAATTGGATTGATGCTACTAAGAAGAAGAATCTTGATGTTGATAAAAATGTAAATCTTAGCAATCTATATTCAGTAAAATCAGAATTATCAGCTGAATTATTGAAGACTAATATTTCGATGAGCGAATTTCTTTCTTTAAAAGTAGGTGATATTATTCCATCTGAGAAAAAAATAAGTTCACCGATAGATATATTTGTAAATTCAAGAAAAAAATATACCGGACAACCCGGATTAACAGGAAAGAGAAGAGCTTTCCAAGTGACCGATGTTTATGAAGGCATCGTAGAGGAGGTTTAGTATGACGGATGAAAAACTCCCGAATGCCGATGACTCTCAAGTTGATGATGAAAGTATTGAGACTCCAGAAGAAAATCTGAAAGATTCAGAACAACAACCTGAAGCGGAAGCTGAACAACCTGAAGCGGAAGTTGAACAACCTGAAGCGGAAGCAGAACAGCCTGAAGCAGAGGCAGAACAGCCTGAAGCGGAGGCAGAACAGCCTGAAGCAGAAGCAGAAGCAGAAAGTTCAGGCAGTGATAATAAGATTGTAAATGAAGATGATGAGTCAGAAGAAGATGCCGAGGCGGCAATGTTGGCAATGCTTGAAGATCTTCCGAAGGAAGATGCTGGGACAAATCCTGATGATATAGATTTTGGTCCAAAGCCTGAGGTGTCCAATGCCCAATTTCAGCACTTGGCAGAACCGGCTTCAAAAAGTGAAAGAAAAAATATTGATATGCTCATGGATGTCAATTTACCAGTTGCTATCGAACTCGGTAGAACTAAAATGAGAATTTCTGATATTTTGGCTTTAGGTCCCGGTTCGGTTGTTGAATTGAATAAGTTAGCCGGTGAACCGGTTGATGTGCTGGTCAATAGCAAAGCTGTTGCCCGCGGGGAAGTAGTAGTTATTGATGAAAATTTCGGTGTTCGTGTTACACAACTTCTAACAGCTGAAGAAAGATTGAAAGCTTTAAATGAATAAAACTAATTCAAATCGAAGGATGCTTGTAACGGTTGCGGTAATTGTTTTAACGGCTGTTGTCGGTTTAATGTTTATCAATACTGGTAAAGCTAATGCTGAACTGATTGGGATGAATAATGCAGATGGAACTGTATCTGAATCTGATAATAATCAGTTAGCAACATCGGTAGTGCCATCGCTTTTGAAAATTATCAGTGCTTTGGTAATTGTGTTGGTTGCTATTTATTTAAGCGTCTATTTACTAAAAAAGACGATGGGTAAAAAGTTCTCAGGGAACAAGAGTTTAGACTCTCTGGAAGTTATAGAGACAACTTATGTGGCTCCCAAAAAGACAATCTCATTGGTCAGAGTAGGGAATAAATCAGTTTTGGTTGGTGTAACTGAACAGAATATTTCGATGTTAACTGAGTTAACTACAGATGAAACTGATGATATTATATCCGTTGAACAAGTAGAGTCAACGCAGATCAATCAGAACAGTTTCAAAGAATTTTTGTCGGTTGCATCAAACAAAGTTAAAGAGTTCAGCCATAAGGGAAAACCGCTTACGGTAAAAAGCTGAACATATATTTGCAGAGTTATATGGATTTAGCCTGCAATAAAAATAAATAAAATAGGATTTTATGAAACGAATATTTTTAAAATTATCTGCTGTGGGATGTAGTATCTTTTGCTTTGCGGCAAATTCATTAGCACAATCAATCCCTAAAATTTCAGTCGAAGTTGGAGAAGCGACAGAACCTGCTGAATTTTCAACAACATTACAAATTGTAATTTTGATGACAGTATTGGCGTTGGCTCCATCCATTATTATTATGGTGACCTCATTTATTCGTTTTGCAGTGGTATTGTCTTTTTTAAGACAGGCAATGGGTATTCATCAGATGCCTCCGAACCAACTTCTTATTGCCCTCGCTTTGATATTGACATTTTTTGTTATGTCTCCGGTTATCGATAAATCATACAATGAAGGGATTAAACCATACCTGGAAGAACAGATACCAAAAGAAGAAGCATTTACCAAAGCGACTGCACCGTTTAAAAAATTCATGTTATCTCAAACAAGAGAGAAAGATCTGGCTCTGTTTGTCAATATTGCAAAATTGGAACATCCTGATAATGCTGACGATATTCCATTACACGTATTGGTACCAGGTTTTGTTATATCGGAATTAAAAACAGCGTTCCAGATAGCATTTGTTATATTTGTGCCTTTTCTGGTGATCGATATGGTCGTGGCATCGGTTTTGATGTCGATGGGAATGATGATGTTACCGCCTATCATCGTGTCGTTACCATTTAAAGTTCTTTTATTTGTACTGGTTGATGGCTGGTATATGCTTATTAAATCTTTAGTTGAGTCGTTTCATTTATAAGAGGTAAAAAATGACACCACAAATGGTTGTATCAATAGGTCGTGAAGCTTTAATGTTAACTATAATGGTTGCCGGACCGCTTCTAATGGCAGGGCTTATAGTTGGTTTGATTATTTCAATATTTCAGGCTGTAACTCAGATTCAGGAAATGACTTTGACATTTATCCCAAAAATATTAGCAGTCGCATTGTCTTTACTTCTATTTTTACCCTGGATTATCAATAAATTAACCGATTTTACTAATCATATGTTTGATATTATTCCTGGACTTGCAGGTTAAGATTTTTATTTTCGCATTGTTCAAAAAATGAACATGTGAATATTTTTCCGACAGCAGTGGTTATTTTTTTCTCAAAACAAAATCAATCACCCTAACATCAATAATAGCCCGTCCCTAATCATATGTAATACAATAAGATACATAATTAAACCGACCATGTCGGTTTGGCATGAGATTTGAGATATAAAATAGAGTCACAATGAGGAAGGATTTAAAAATTGTTTGACTTTGTTAATTATACTGCTGATAAAGCCCAAATATTTATTTTAGTTTTACTTCGCGGAACCGGAATTTTTGCTATGGCACCGGTATTGGGGCATAACTCTCTTCCTAAAACTATCAAAGTCGGATTATTGATTCTTCTTTCGTTTATCGTAGTATCAACCCTAAATCATGTAACGCTTCCTGAGATTCAATCCAACTGGGAATTAGCCGGATTGGCTTTCAAAGAAATATTAGTTGGAGTAATAATCAGTCTGTTTTTCATGCTGATTTTTTACGGTGTTTATACTGCCGGTTCAATTGTTGGTTATCAAATTGGATTAGCCATGGCAAATGAGCTTGATAAATCACTTGGTACTCAAGTTTCAATCATAGGTGCTTTTTGGAATGTGATTGCCATCTTGGTATTTCTTGCATTGAATGGGCATCATTTAGTTATCGCCGCATTTGTTGACAGCTATAAACTGATTCCTCCGGCAGGAGTTGAGATAAGCGGTAGTGTTGGTGAACTAATAATAAGATATTCAGCATATATATTTATTATTGCTTTAAAGATTTCCGCCCCGATAATTATTTCCCTTTTCTTAACTGATATTGCATTGGGTACGATTGCCAAAACGATGCCGACTATGAATGTGTTCTTTGTTGGATTTCCGATTAAAATAGCGATGGGTCTGTTAATCATGGCTATATCGATGCCAATTTTCGCTTATGTTCTCGAAAAGGGTATCACCTATCTCAACGCAGAAATGAATCAATTGCTTCTTTTGATGGGGAGGGGCTAATGTCTCAGGATAATTTCCAAGAAAGAACTGAGAAGGCAACTCCCAGGCGAAGGGAAAAAGCCAGAGGTGAAGGTAAAGTTGTAAAGTCACAGGAACTAAATGCAGCAGCAATTATTATTCTTGGTTTTCTTTCACTTTATATGATAGGTCCAAATGCAATTGAACAAATCAAAACGATGTTTGCCTATAATATGAGAAATGCACCAGTAATAGCTTCGGCTGATCCAACATTTGCGAAAGTTTTCGGTGATAGTATGGTTCAGTTTTTCACCATCATGTTTCCAGTTTTTGCGGCAATGGCAGTAATAGGGTTCGGAATAAATGTAGTACAAGTTGGTTTTAAGATTTCCACTAAAGGTTTAGAGCCGAAATTAGATAAATTAAATATTGTCAATGGTGCAAAAAAGCTTTTTGCGATGAAGTCATTGGTTCAATTAGTTAGAGATACTCTCAAGTTATCAGTAATTGGTTTTGTTGGTTATAAAGCAATAGAATCAGAGTTTGAATCATTTTTCCAATTGCCAGATATGACAATTCCACAAATAGCCGGAACAATGGTTCAGTTGGCTGTGATTTTGGCTTTGAAGATTGGTGCGATTGTACTAATTATCGCAGCGATCGATTACGCTTATCAAAAATATGAATTTGAAAAATCTATTAAAATGTCCAAACAGGAAATTAAAGACGAGAGTAAAGATACTGATGGATCTCCGCAGATCAAATCAAGAGTCAGGCAGTTACAAAGAGAGATGTCTCGCAATCGAATGATGAATTCTGTCCCCGAAGCCGATGTTGTTATCACTAACCCAACCCATATCGCTGTCGCTTTAAAATATGATTCATCAGTTAATTCTGCACCGTTTGTGGTTGCTAAAGGTGAAAGATTAATGGCGCAGAAAATTAAAGAAATTGCTTATGAGAATGATATTCCGGTTATCGAAGATAAGCCACTGGCAAGAGCTTTATTTAAGGTTTGTGAAATTGAACAGATTGTGCCGATGCATCTGTATCGTGCTGTTGCTGAAGTTCTGGCTTATGTCTATCGCTTAAAAGGGAAGGTAATGAGTTGAGATGAGTAATCCTATCGGACAACAAACTCTGCTTGAAAAAATAAGTGCTCGCTCAGATATATTTCTGGCTTTAGGCGTGGTTGCTATTATTGGTGTTCTAATCATACCGATTCCCACCTCACTGCTTGATTTTGCTTTAGCCTTTAATATCACTTTTTCATTGGTAGTTCTTTTGACAACATTATATGTCAAAAAGCCCTTAGAATTGTCGGTTTTCCCCGGAATGCTTTTAATTGTTACTTTGCTTCGTCTGTCTTTGAACGTTGCCTCGACCCGTTTGATTCTTGGCCATGCCTTTGCCGGGGATGTTATCAACTCGTTCGGTAACTTTGTGGTGCAGGGGAATTATGTAGTTGGCTTTATCGTTTTTATAATTCTGGTCATTATTCAGTTTGTTGTTATCACCAAAGGTGCTGGGCGTATATCTGAGGTTTCCGCCAGGTTTACTTTAGATGCTATGCCGGGCAAACAGATGGCAATTGATGCAGATTTGAATGCCGGTATAATTTCCGATGAAGAAGCCCGTAATCGTCGTTTTGAAATTGCTCGTGAAGCGGATTTTTACGGAGCGATGGATGGTGCCTCGAAATTTGTCAGGGGTGATGCAATTGCCGGTATTTTAATTACGCTTATTAATATTATTGGTGGATTCATTATTGGTATTGCTATCAATGATATGAGTCTGCAGGATTCTCTTAAGACTTATTCTCTTCTGTCAATCGGGGATGGTCTTGTAACACAGGTTCCGGCGTTGTTGGTTTCAACCGCTTCCGGTATCATTGTTACCAGATCAAACTCGACCAGTAATATGGGTACCGATCTCAATGAGCAGATTACTCGTCAACCTCGGGCAATATTTGTTGCTGCCGGAGTTATAATAATTTTCGGGTTTTTACCGGGTATGCCAACTACTATTTTCATGACAATGGGTGCTGTGGTTGGCGGCATAGCTTATGTCGCAAAAGGTGCAATAGAAAAGAAAGAACATGAAGAAAATCAGATACAACAAACCAAAGAGCAGGAGCCGGTAGTAGAAGAGCGTACCGAAGATTTATTGAAGGTTGATGTTCTTGGTTTGGAAATCGGTTATGGATTGATTCCGTTAGTTGATGCTAATCAGGGCGGAGATCTCTTAGAAAGAATTTCAGTCATAAGAAAACAAATAGCTTCCGAATTAGGTATTATTGTTCCATCGATTAGAATCAGAGACAATGTCAGGCTTAAACCGAATGAATATCAGATTAAAGTCAAAGGAATCAAAGTTGCTTCATTTGAACTAATGCCGGATCACCTTTTGGCTATCAATCCTGGATTTGCCGAAGAGAAACTTGATGGTTTTGATACAAAAGATCCTGCATACGGTTTAAGTGCTACCTGGATTATCCCCAATCTTAAAGAGATGGCTGAAGCGAGAAATTACACAGTAGTGGAACCATCAGCAGTTCTGGCAACACATCTTACTGAAGCTATTAAAAGCTCGGCAACCGAGGTGTTAAGCCGTCAGGATGTCCAGCATTTGATTGATACCCTAAAAGAAGATTCTCCTGCTTTGGTTGATGCGGTTATTCCTGAGCCTATAACTCTTGGTGTGATGCATAATGTTTTACAACTGCTTCTGAATGAACGCATCCCGATTAGAGATTTGGCAACCATTATCGAAACTATATCTGATTATATCGGCGTCACCAAAGATAATGATGTGCTGGCGGAATATGTCAGAATGTCTCTCAAAAGGCAAATAACGGAATCCCTAAAAGATAAAGATGGCAAAATAAATGTATTTACAATAGACCCACAAATTGAACAACAGCTCGGTGAATCGGTGCAGAGCACCAAACAGGGTTTGATGCTGGTAATTGATCCGGCTCTGTCAGAGTTGTTGTTGAATCGAGTAGGTGAACAATTAGAACAATTACAGAATGCTGGTCATCAGCCAATAGTTATTTGCTCGCCGAATATCAGATTAGCATTAAGAAGGTTAGTCGAGGTGGCTTATCCGCAATTAACAGTTGTTTCTTACAACGAAATCATACCGGATGTAGAGTTGGTCTCTTTAGGAATGGTGAGGATACAAGATGATAATTAAATCGTTCAAAGCTGAAACATCAGCTGCTGCATTAAAGATGGTTCGCTCAGAAATGGGCGGTGATGCCATTATATTAAAAACCCGTGAGTTGATTGGGAAACTTGGCAATAACAGAATAGAAATCACCGCTTGCCTTGAGAATCCAACAGTCGGCCAGTCCAATGCCATATTTCCTGATGCCACTAAACAAGAAGCAAAAAAGCAGGATGCTAAAAATCGGATAGATTCAAAGAGTGAAGATAATGAAGAAATTCTCACGAAGTTGCATGAATTAGAGAACAGACTGGCTGATGTTTTAAAAAATGAAAATCGTTCAATAGATATTAAAACAGAGAATAAGATTACTGAAGATACTAACCTGTTTGATTTGTTATATGAAGCTGATGTAACACCAGAGTTTGTTGAAAAATTCAAAAACATCATTAATGAAAAAAAGACTGATAGTGACAATCTCAATTCCACAATTAGAGAAACAATGGTTGAGCAACTATCACACATGATGCTACCGAATATGGAATTTGAAAATGGCGATAAACTTATGTTTATCGGACCGGCTGGAAGTGGAAAGTCATCG
>JAYEHE010000350.1:0-2231 GCA_034659415.1 Candidatus Zixiibacteriota bacterium
AGATTTTCAGAACTCACCGCAACAATCTCTTGTTTTTTAATGAAAAATATTTGTTGAATGTTTTGATTATAATTGTGAAATTTTATGTAAGACAAAAAAATAGCCCCATAGTTATTATGAGGCTATTTAAAAAGCAAATTTTTATTTAAGTAAGCTTATTAACATGAATAGCCAGACGAGATTTATTACGGTCAGCATTTTTTCTGTGAATCAATCCGTAAGCAGCGGCTTTATCAATTATCTTCGTGATGTTTCTATACTGCACAGTGGCGGCTTCTTTGTTTTTTTCACTGCGAATCTCTTTAAGGGCAATGCGAAGTTTGGTGCGATAAACACGATTACGCAAACGCTCTTTATCAGATGTTTTTACTCGTTTAGCACAAGACTTATGATTTGGCAACTCAATTTCCTTTCATTATTCCAGTTCAAAAGTAACCCTAAATATAAATCGGTAGATTTCATTTGTCAATAAGTAATAATAAAAGGGAGTCATTTATTCCGTCAGTTTCTAAAGTTTCTTCGGCAACTGCCTTATCGAGGGTCTTAGGTCTTGTCAGAGAACAGGTTATGGCGTATTATTTTGGTGCTGGGATGGCTACTGATGCTTTTGTGACTGCTTTCAGAATTCCTAATATTTTAAGAGATATGTTTGCCGAGGGTGCCCTTTCTCAATCATTTATACCAATTTTCAAAAAGAAACTTGTTTCTGATACCGAAAAAGAGGCTTTTAATTTAGCTTCGATAGTTATAACATTTATTTTTGTTGTAGTCGGTTTGATTGTAATTTTAGGAGTTTTAGCCGCTCCGGCAATAATTTATATAACCGCTAATGGTTTCACTGCTGATCCTGAAAAATTTAGTTTAACTGTTTCATTAACCAGAATCATGTTTTTCTATCTTCTGACTGTTTCTCTGGCGGCTTTGATTATGGGGATATTGAATTCATTTAACAGATTTGGAATTCCGGCTTTATCGTCATCGATGTTTAATCTGGGAATGATTTTGTCTGTGATATGTCTGTATAATTATCTGGATGTTCCAATATATGCTATGGCTATTGGTGTAATTCTGGGTGGGTTAGGGCAGATCCTTATTCAGATACCATCACTGCGTAAAATTGGGTATAAATTTAAGCCAGTATTTAATTTCCTTCATGAAGATTTCAAAAAAATTATGAGTCTTTTTATGCCGATGATTATCGGTCTTTCAGCCAGTAGAGTAAATATTCTTATAAGCACATTGTTGGCTTCTTTTTTAGTAGAGGGTTCAATATCATATTTAAGCTATTCATATCGTTTGATGCATTTCCCAATGGGAGTTTTTGCGGTTGCCTTGGGAACAGTTGCTCTTCCAAAAATATCAGAATTAGTCTCAAATAATGATACTGAAAATTTAAGTAAATCATTTGCTGAGGCTTTTAACTTAAATATTTTTATTTTAATTCCGTCCGGAATCTTTTTGGCTCTATTTGGAAAGGAGATTGTTCAATTAGTTTTCCAATGGGGGGAATTTTCTTATTTAGCTACTGATAATACTTATCTGGCTTTATTACATTATTCTTATGGGTTAATCGGTTTTGGAACGGTTCGGGTTGTTGTGCCGTTTTATTATGCTTTTAATGATTCAAAATTACCGATGAAATTTTCACTTATTACGGTTTTAGTAAATATAATTTTGTATTATCCGTTAATACAGGTTTTAAATTTTGCAGGATTGGCGGCGGCGACATCTTTAGCCGGTATTGTAAACTGTGTCTTATTGATTTATTTTTTACCAAGAAAAGGTATTGATATTTCATTCTCAAAACTTTGGTTATATGTTTTTAAAATCATTATCGCTGCCTCTATCGCTTTTTATTTGGCAAAGATGATTCCTCCTTTTGTAAGTTTTGAAAATGTAATACTCAACCGTATAGCAAATTTGATAATACCGGGTATTGAAGGCTGTTTAATTTATATTTTAATATGTTTTTTATTGAGGATTAAAGAGTTAAAAAAATATTTAAATTATTTTAAGAAATAGAAATATGTTGCGCAGATATCCCGCTTTATATCTGTTGGTGTGGGTTGTGGCAGGTATAATTATAGCGGAATTATTCAAATTTCCATCTATATTTTTTCTGGTAACAGCGATGTTATTAGCAGGGGTGGCAATATATGTAAAATTCAAAAATAAATTGGTTTTGACAATGCTCTTATTGGGTGGTGCCATTTTATTTTATTCATCATTTA
>JAYEHE010000351.1:0-2231 GCA_034659415.1 Candidatus Zixiibacteriota bacterium
TGTATATCCGCCCGGATTCTGAACGAGAGCATCAAGGTTGACAGGCAAGGCACCAATATCTCCAATATAACCAAAATCTGTTCTTTTCCCTGAGGATACTAAATTCGGATTACCTGCAATAGAATAAGCAAGTTGTAAAAGTTCTTCTTTGGTTTCCTCAACACGGTTTATATCGGAACTGGTTTTTAATGATTTTAGAGTTATAGTCGTTAGTACACTAATAATCAGAATAACAATTATCATTTCAAACAAAGAGTAACCTTTTTTATTATTCAAAAACATACTGGCAACCTATAATTATCCTTTATCTTATGATTATCGGCATATATTTATACTTTTACAGGGAGAAATTTAGACGAGCAAAAAACCGATATTACCGGCTAAATTCTCCATTCTATACTGTTCTTGATTAAAAATATGACAAATATGGACAAATCAGATAAAAAAGTACTAAATTATTCCATTTTTTTATGGACAAATTACGTCTTCTTATGTATAATTATTAACTTAAGATGGAAGAGTTGAGAAACAATTCGACTTAGTTAATAATAATTCTTTAATATTATATTTGGAAGGTATTGTAAATGAGATTATCTCGAAAATCAGATTACGCACTTCGGGCTGTTAAACACTTAGCAACTTTACCAAAAGGTAAATTAGGCTCTATTAATTCTATTGCAGAAGCAGAATTAATTCCCAGAGAATTTTTAGCAAAAATCTTAAAGGATTTAACCATGTCCGGTATTTTGGTTTCTTACCAAGGCGTTAAAGGCGGCTACCGTTTGGATAGCCTTCCAAAAGATATTTCTTTTTTGAATGTGATGGAAGCTATTGACGGTCCTATGCATTTAAACTTGTGTACAGAAGAAGGCGAAAATCGCTGTAAAAATTCTAAAGATTGTCCGATGAAACCATTCTGGGAAAATCAAGAAGCACTTTTTAAAAAAGCCTTAACCAAAGAACATTTTGGCAAATATAAAAATGCTAAAAAAAGTTCAGCCAAAAAGGGCAAAAAGTAATTTTAAAAATCATTTGAAGTTATAATGAAGGGGCTTGTGTTTAAGCCCCTTTTTTTTTATTTTGATACTATAGATATATAATCTATGCAAATATAATTTGGTTTTCAAATGGAGTGAATAATGTTGGATTATAATGACAAGCAATACAAGGTTAAAGTAGGTCTGGCGGAAATGCTTAAAGGCTCGGTAATTATGGATGTTACCACCCCGGACCAAGCTAAAATTGCCGAAGATTCCGGTGCGGCCGCGGTAATGGCGCTGGAAAGAGTACCGTCGGATATCCGTGCCGAGGGCGGTGTCGCTCGGATGGCTGACCCCGATATTATTGAAGGTATTAAAAAATGTGTGACTATTCCTGTTATGGCAAAGTGCCGCATAGGACATATCAGCGAAGCCAGAGTATTGGAACAATTGGAAGTTGATTTTATTGATGAATCTGAAGTTTTAACTCCTGCTGACAATGTTTATCATGTCAACAAATGGGTTTTCAAAATCCCGTTTGTTTGCGGATGCAGAAATTTAGGCGAAGCTCTAAGGCGTATTTCTGAAGGAGCCGCAATGATTCGTACCAAAGGAGAAGCAGGAACCGGCGATGTTTCCGAAGCGGTTAAGCACCTAAGAGAAATTGGTTCGGTTATGAAATCTTTAACAGTAATGTCCGATGAAGAACTCTTTGGAATAGCCAAGGAATATCGGGTGTCTATTGAGTTGGTAAGAGGAGTTGCTAAAACCGGCAAACTGCCAGTACCAAATTTTGCCGCAGGCGGAGTAGCAACTCCTGCAGATGCCGCTTTGTGTATGGAATTGGGTGCTGAATCTGTTTTTGTTGGTTCCGGAATTTTTAAATCAAACAACCCGGAACAAAGAGCCAAGGCGATTGTCTCGGCTACTACTAATTGGCAGGATGCGAAAGTTGTTGCTGATGCTTCGCGTGGATTAGGCGAAGCGATGAAAGGTATCCAAGTATCATCGATTGACAAAGAGGAACTTTTGCACACCAGATAGCAAATAATATTTGTTTGATGCTTCGGTGGCATCGTCACTTTGATACATAATTAGACAATTGTCATTCCTGTGAAAGGGCATGTTGAAAAACCATATCTCAGTTGTGTTGGGTCCTGATTCACCGAAGGTGGATTGTGACCCGACACTTAAGTTGTTGTAATTAAAGAGCGGTGGGTCACAAAAATCTGTTTACATAGATTTTCAGGA
>JAYEHE010000352.1:0-9790 GCA_034659415.1 Candidatus Zixiibacteriota bacterium
ATGGATTGCAGATTTTCGCGATTATTGGGAAAGCCAGCCTTATGATGAATGTTATGATAATGAAAATGATATTCTAAAAGCAAAGCAGTTGTTAGGTGAAATTAAGAAACAGGCAACTTCATTGACAACAGTTAGTAAATCAATTGCATCATATTTGGAAGATGCACAATGTATTTATAATAGTTATGATGAGGAATTAGTTAGTGAATGGTCTGTTCCTGTTTCTGAAAAAAAAGTGACAATTGGCTTATTTGGAAGTTTTGATAAATTATGTCCGGTGGAACCACTTTTTAAAGTTCTTGCGTTCATGAAAAATAAGCATCCGGAAAATTTTGAAAAGATAGAACTTCGTCAGATTGGTAATGTTGACCGAGAATGGTTCAAAGAATTACTAAACAAATATGGGTTATTAGAAAAATGTCAAATCTATGGATTTTTGCCAAGACTTCAAGCTGTGAAAATAATATCTAAAGCATCGCTGTTTTATTTAAGTCTAAATACAAAAATAAAATATTCAATTATTCCAGGGAGAGTTTTTTTGTTGTTAGCTTCCGGAAGACCTATATTGGGATTGACCCAAAAAGGGGGAGAGCTGGCAAACCTTATTTTGAAAAACGGAGAGAGTTTTGTTTTTTCTGAGAATGAAATTGAGATAACAGCAGATTATTTGAATAAGTTGATAGATAAAATTCTTAATAATTCGATTAAAATTGAAGTAATGCCTGAATACAGCCATGAATTTTCTTCTCTTAAGATGACGGAAAAATTTGTAGATATTATTAAGAAAATAGAAAACGCTCCCTGGTCTTTATAAAGAATAAGTTGTGGCTGACAGAAAGTGTCTGTCAAAAAAAAGACGAGAAAACTAAATATAGTTGTCCCACATAAGTTTACAGCTGAAACATTGTTTTAATCCATTAAAAGTCAAGAATTTCAAGAAATAGATAATTTGGGTTAAGTCCTTAAAATTTAATCATTTTCAGAGAATTTAATTTAAGTCAAGAGAATATTTTTCCTTATGAGTTGTTTAGTTTCAGAAAGTTACAAAATTTCAAATTAATTCACATCGCTTACTTATTGTTTTAACGCAAGTTAGGGGTTATAAATTTTTTAATTTAATATAAAAAATAGCTTGACATCGGGTGGGTAAAATGTGATACTTTGTGTAAATAATTGTTAAAAAGTGGAAGATTGTGGGAGAAACTTTGGGCGGTTTTTACGGACAGTATCAGACAACTTTAGATGCAAAGGGGCGAATAGCTCTTCCGGCGAAACTACGCTCAGTCAAACGTCCTTCTTCAAAGAAGACCTTGTTGGAAGGTAACTTGATATTAACTAAGGGGTTGGAGGGATGTCTGAGTTTGTATCCTGAAGTGGAATGGGCGGATATGCAAAGCCGTCTTTCTTCTCTCAATTTTACCCAAAAAGATTTCAGATTTTTCAGCCGCCGTTTTTATTCTTCAGCTTCAACAGTATCTTTTGATCGCAGTAGTCGTATTCTTATCCCTTCGCATTTACAGAAAGAAGCAGATTTACAACATGACCTTTTGGTTATAGGTGTAAATAACTGGATTGAAATCTGGAATCCTGATAGATATCGGTACTACCTTGAACAATATTCAAAAAGCTATGAAGAAGTAGCTGAAAGATTGTTCTCTGGGGATGATCTCAGCACCGGGGAATAAATCACACATTCCTGTTCTGGCTGAGCAGGTAGTAAGGTATTTGGTGGTAGATGATGCTGGTGCTTACCTTGATTTAACAGCTGGATACGGCGGACATCTTAGAGTTTTATCAAAAGTTTTAAAACCGGAAGCGAGGATTTATGGTTTTGACATTGATAAAAACGCTACAAGTTTGGCGATTGAGAATTTAAAGGGGTGTCCACAGAAGGTAAAAATAGTAAATGACTCATATATTAATATCAAAAGAAGAGCAGTTGAATTTGACGATGTGGCATTTGATGGAATTTTGCTTGATTTGGGATTATCGTCGATGCAACTGGATGAACCGAAGCGAGGTTTTTCGTTCCAAGAGGATGGGCCGCTTGATATGCGGTTTGGTTCCCAAGTTGGAAACAATACAGCGGCTGATATTATAAATGAGTATGATGAAAAAGAATTAACCGAAATTTTTTATAAATTTGGTGAAGAGAAAAAAGCAAAGGAATTGGCAGCGATAATTGTCAGGGAAAGACAAAAGGCAATGATTGAGACCACAGCACAACTCAATAATATTATTTCTACTGTAGGTTTTGCCAGAAATCGTACTAAGATTTTGGCAAGAATATTTCAGGCTTTGAGGATTGCTGTAAATGATGAGTTGCGAGGAATAGAGGAGGTTCTTCCAGCCGCTGCCGATTCCTTAAAAAAAGGCGGACGATTAGCAGTTATTTCTTATCACTCTCTTGAAGATAGAATCATAAAAAATTATTTCAAAAGAGAATCATCAGACTGTATTTGTCCTCCTGGATTTCCTGTGTGTGTCTGTGATCATAAGGCAACCCTTAAGATTATTTCCAAAAAAATAATATTACCTGAAAGTGATGAGATAAAAACCAACAGCCGATCAAGGTCGGCAAAAATGAGAATAGCTGAGAAGATTTAGAATGAAAGAAGCTGTCCGCAGATTTAAAGAGACTGTTGAAATTAAGTCATCTTTATTTAAGAGATTACGTTCACATCGTTATTTCTCAGCAATTGTATTAGCTGGTTCAGTTTTGATTGTCTCCTGTTTTCATGTTTGGCAGAGAGTTAAAGTGTATGATTTGGTTATGGATGTTGCGATTCTAAAAAAAGAGAACAAGCAACTTCACAACACGCTTAAAAAGATTAATTCAGACATCTCAATTCTTACATTGACTTCCAGAATTGAAAATTATGCAAAAGATACGCTTGGTTTGAAATCAATTACAATAGATAGGTTATTTACGCTTGAGCATAAAGGATATGGAAACTCTAATCAGGATGAGTTTGACAAAATGTTGTCAGCCATAAAAAGAGTGTCTGATTTTATGCCGGTAATAACAGAGAATGAAATACGAGCCGATGAATTACAGATTATAAAAGTAGATAGTTCTCTTGCGGGGAGAACAAACTAATGAAAAGAACTAAACAAGAGAGTATCCGGCTTGGTCTGTTTTTTGTTTTGATGACTTTCGTATTTATGGTGATTTTATTGCGGTTAGTGCATCTTCAAGTTGTTTTGGCGGATGAGTATTCAGAAAGAGTAAATAATCAATCGGGCGGGGAAGTAGCTATTCCTTCAATTAGGGGTGTCGTATTTGATCGGAACGGGGATGTTATTGCTAATAATTTATTTGTTTATTCTCTTTATGCCTATCCTGAAAGTAAAAAAGAATTAAAAGAAATTTCAGGTTATTTGGCAAAAATTTATAGCATATCACAAAATAGGGCAGTTGATAAATTTGATTTGAGAATAAAAAAGTTTCGGTGGATTCAAAGGAAAATTTATGATAAACTCGCAGAGCAAATTGAAGAAAATGCACCACACGGATTATATTTAAGAAAAGAAGCGAAAAGAGATTATCCATTTGGAACAGTAGGTAAACAGATTATCGGATTTACCAGTATCGACAATAAGGGTCTGTCCGGATTTGAATATTCTTTTGATTCATTGCTAATGGGTAAAAAGGGATGGGCTGATATCAGACGTGATGGACTTCGCAATACTTATCGGGTTAAAGAACAGGCTCTTGTTAAACCAATTCCTGGTCAATCAATTGTTTTAACGCTTGATTTCAAATTACAACAAATTGTAGAGGAAGAAATAAAGCTTGGTTTGAAAAAATACAATGCTAAATCTGCCATGGCTGCTTTTTTGAATTGTAATACCGGTGAGATATTGGCAATGGCTCATTATGATCCATCAGAAAAAAATCCAGATAAACCGCAAAAATTAAGAGTGATTGCAGATCAATGGGAGCCGGGTTCAATTTTTAAGGTGCTTACAGCATCGGCTATCCTTGATAATAACTTAGTTGATTTTGGTGATTCTACATATTGTGAAAAAGGGTTATGGAGAATTAATGGGAGCA
Source organism: Candidatus Zixiibacteriota bacterium (assembly GCA_034659415.1). Lineage (GTDB taxonomy): Bacteria > Zixibacteria > MSB-5A5 > GN15 > FEB-12 > QNAD01. Next base: position 4,058 of record JAYEHE010000352.1, read on the forward strand.
GTTTGCATGATGATAAAGAATTGGAATGGTTAACATTCAGAGAGATAATGGAGCTTTCCAGTAATATTGGTATTTCCAAATATGCTATTGAATTGGGGGGAGAAGAGATATTAGAAAGGTCGAAATTGTTTGGGCTGGGTCAAAAAATGTTGCAGGTACTTCCGGGTGAAACATCCGGCAAGATAACCCCGCCGCCGACCTGGTCTGATTATAATACAGCTGCTTTGTCCATGGGACATTCGATAGCAGTTTCAACATTACAAATGGCAATCGCTTTTGGAGTGGTTGCAAATGGAGGTGAATTGATTCGACCCCGGCTGGTTTTAGGGCGGGTCGATGAAAATGGTTATGTAGTAGATCAGAATAACTGCGAGGTAATATCACGCGTGATGATGGCGGCTTCAGCTGATTCTCTGCGTTCTTTCTTGAGGGGCGTTGTTGAAAGAGGAACAGCAGAGGCTGCCAATTCACCCGTGGTTAATATTGCCGGAAAAACCGGAACCGCTCAGATTTATGATGTTGTAAGAAAAAGATATTTTAGAAGCAAATTTATGGCAAGTTTTGCAGGTTTCTTCCCTGCGGAAGATCCTATTATCACTGGTATTGTAGTTTACGAGGAGCCGCATCCTATTCATTATGGCGGTTGGACTTCGGGTCCTACGTTTAAGCGTATTGCTGAAAGATATGCTGTTTTGAATCCTGATTTTTTTACAGCACAAAATCAATTATTATGCGTGTCAGATTTTGGAAAAAGAAATACAGTGGAAGTACCGAATTTAATTGGCAGGAAACTAGTTGAAGTAAAAACGCAGATGGAGCAATTAGAGCTGAAATCTCGCATCAATAATGAAAACGGTTATGTTGTATGGCAGTATCCCCGAGCAGACCGGCTACTTTTTAAAGGAGATGAACTTATTCTGGTTATGCAGGAAGCTTCCACAGGCAAGTTGAAAATGTTGGATCTAAAAGGTTTATCTATCAGGGAAGTGTCTGCTTTTTGTGATTTTGCTAAAATAAATTTTGAAATAAATGGAAAAGGACAAATTTCAAGGCAATCAATTAAACCGGGAGTGACATTAACAGAAAATAGTTTTTGTCGCTTTACCTGTCGTTCAAGCTAAGGAGTTGTAATATTAAGTTAAGTGAATTGATTAAAAAATTGCCGGAAATAAACATCATCGGCACTTCTGATATTGAAATTGAACAGATTGAATATGATTCAAGGACGATTAAAAAGAATTGTCTCTTTTTTGCTGTAGAAGGCTATAAAAATAATGGATATGATTTTGTAAAGGAAGCAAAGTCAAACGGGGCTGTGGCTGTTATGGGTGAAAGAGAAAAGTGTGATGATATTGATGTATATATTCAGGTGCCAGATATTAGAATAGCGATGGCGGAGGTTTCTTCAAGTTTTTATAATTACCCTGCTAAATCTTTGAAATTATGCGGCGTTACCGGAACAAATGGAAAAACTACGACCTGTTATCTTTTGAAAAAAATTCTCGAAAGTAGAGGGAAGCGCGTAGGGATGGTTACTTCAAATATTTATGATACTGGTGAAGAAACATTTTCCGCCGAGAGAACAACTCCGGAATCGTTGGAATTGCAACGTCTTTTTTATTTGATGAGGAAAAATTATTGCAATAATGCAGTTATAGAAATTTCATCGCATGCTCTGGCGTTGAATCGGGTGCATGGAATAGATTTTAGAGTGGCTATTTTTACTAATCTAACTCGGGACCATCTTGATTTTCACGAGACAATGGAGAATTATCTGGCGGCAAAAGCAAAACTTCTTGAAAAAATTGAAGGTCCTTTAAGTTATGCAGTGATAAATCTCGACCAACCTGAATTCAGACAGTTTTTTGGTGATTTTAGTTCATCGTATATAAGTTATTCACTGGATAATACAACCGCAGATATTTATTGTACCAAATATGAATTTTCAGCGGACAAAACTATTTTTGATTTAGTAACGCCAATGGGTGTGCGTACTGTTATTTTTTCTTTGCCGGGTAAATTTAATTTGATTAATGCTTTAGCGGCTGTCGGAGGTGGCTTTGCCTCTGGAGTCGATTTGGATAATATAGTAAAAGGTCTTGAAGAATCAAAACCGGTTCCCGGAAGATTTAATTCTATAAATCAAGGACAGCCATTTGCAGTTATAGTTGATTATGCTCATACTCCTGATGCAATTACCAGACTTTGTGAAGCCGCCAAAGATATTGCAAAAGGAAGAGTACTGCTTCTTTTTGGTTGTGGCGGGAATAGAGATAAGGGGAAACGTCCTCTTATGGGACAAATAGCAACTACTATGGCGGATTTTGCTGTGGTTACTTCAGATAATCCGCGTAATGAAGATTCATCGGATATTATAAAAGATATTGAGCCGGGGCTCTTTGAAAGTAGATTTGAAATTATTGAAAATAGAAAAGAAGCAATCAAAACTATTATAAATATGGCTCAACCGGGCGATGTCGTATTGTTGTCTGGTAAAGGAACGGAAAATTATCAGGAAATTAACGGGGAGCGATTCCCGTTTGATGATACTAAAGAAGCAATAGAAGTTTTAAATGAACTTGGTTATAAAGGATTAAGTGAGGGGAATTGATTAGTTTGCAGGTAAGTCAGCTTGAACGTATTACCGAAGGTGTCTTATTTAGCTGTTCGGATAAAGAGACTCTATTTACAGGTGTCACCATAGATAGTCGTAATGTGCAAGGTGGTGAATTGTTCGTGGCTGTCAAAGGTGATAATAATGATGGTCATAATTATATCGATCAGGCAATTAATAATAATGTATCTGCAGTTGTTGCTGAGAAATCATTTTCAAACTGGAATCAGAATCGTAAAAATATTCCAATCGTTGCTGTGGAGAACAGTCATGAAGCACTTCTTAAGATTGCTGAATTTTATCGTAACACTCTTAGTGCAACTTTTATAGGTATTACCGGTTCCAATGGGAAAACTACCACTAAAGAGTTCGCTTTTTCATTGTTTAATTTGGTAGAAGAAAATTCATTTAGGTCTCCGGGTAATTTTAATAATTTGTTTGGTGCACCTCTCTCAATTTTTAAAATCCAATTTGATACAAAAATAGCAATAATGGAAATAGGTATCTCAACATCTACGGAAATGCCAAAACTAACCCAGCTTATCAAACCGGATATTATTTTAATAACAAATGTGGGACCTTCACATTTGGAATATTTGAGTACAGTCAAAGAAGTAGCCTTAGCAAAACTTGAAATAGTAAAAAACTCATCAAATGATATACCGCTTTTGATAAATGGCGATGATGAAATTTTGGTAGAGCAAACTCAAAAAATACGAAAAGATTTTTATACCTTTGGTTTTAATAATGATAATAATCTTACGCCTGAAAATATTAAACAAAATAATGATGGCACTACGAATGTAACAATTGATAATATTGAATTTAAACTTCCTTTTGGCGGAACTTATCAGATTATGAATCTGATGGCCGCCTACAGTGTGTTTATTACAGCCGGTTATACTATTACTCAGGAACAAGCTAATAAACTGAATCTCTGCTCGGCACCAATGAGAGGACAGCTGGAAGAGTATGCCGGGGTTAAATTTATGGTCGATTGTTATAATGCCAATCCGGATTCTGTAAAAGCAGGACTTAAAGCTTTTTCTCAAATAAAAACTAACCGACGCAGAGTATTAATTTTAGGAGATATGCTTGAATTAGGAAAAGATTCTGAAAAATATCATCGTGAAATAGGAAGAATAATAAATCAGTATAGTTTTGGTTTTATCATATTGATTGGGCATGAAGTAAAAAATATTCCTGATGAAATTATTGATATTGAGACAATTTATTTTAAAGATGTTACAGTTGCTTCCAAGGAAATTAGGAATTTATTGACACAAAATGACTTTGCTTATATCAAGGGTTCCCGTTCTGTCGGATTAGAGCAAATACTAAAGCAGTTCAAAAATAACGAGGGGGATATCTGATGCTTTATCATTTGTTGTACCCTCTGACAAAATATGCGTCTGGGTTCAATCTTTTCCGTTACATTACTTTTAGAGCCGCCGGAGCAACCATTACGGCAATTATTATTTGTCTGATATTAGGACCATACTTTATCAATTTGCTAAAGAGATATCAGATACAGGAAACAATTCGTGCCGAAGGTCCCGAATCGCACAAAGGGAAAGCCGGTACACCGACTATGGGCGGTTTGATTATTCTTGCCGGAATAGTAGTGCCTACTCTTTTATGGTCAGACCTTTCAAATTTTTATGTTCTGATGGTTCTTTTGGTAACGGTTTGGATGGGTTTGATCGGTTATATGGATGATTATTTGAAAGTTATCAAGAAGCAACCCAAAGGAATGATTGGACGGAAAAAACTATTTGGTCAGATTATGTTGGGACTTCTGTTTGCACTTCTATTAAAATACTGGGCTCCGGGGGTAGCTTACGATGGTACGACATCGATTCCATTCTTTAAAAATTTTGTACTGATTTTAGGGGTTTTATATATACCATTTATTATTTTTGTTATCACCGGTACATCAAACGGAGTAAATTTAACCGACGGTTTGGATGGGTTGGCGATAGGTTTAAGCGGGATATGTTTGTTTACTTTTGGCGGGATTGCTTATGTTAGTGGGCGTGTAGATTTTGCTAATTATTTGCAGATTGATTACCTTCCTGGAACAGGTGAATTAACTATATTTTGTGCCTCGGCTGTTGGAGCGGCTATCGGATTTTTATGGTTTAACTCTCATCCGGCTGAAGTGTTTATGGGTGATACCGGATCGCTTGCTTTAGGCGGTGCCATAGGGGCAATTGCGATTATGTTAAAAAAAGAATTGCTACTGGTTATTGTTGGCGGTGTTTTTGTAATCGAAGTTCTTTCGGTTATTATACAAGTTTTATCATATCGTTATCGGGGTGGAAAAAGAATTTTCAAAATGGCACCAATTCACCATCATTTTGAATTGAGCGGATGGGCAGAACCAAAAGTTGTAGTTCGGTTTTGGATAATTGGTGCACTTTGTGCTTTAATAACTTTAGCTACGTTGAAAGTAAGATGACTACGGAAGAAAAAATAAAAAATAGGCGTATTGGAATTATTGGCATGGCAAGGTCAGGATTAGCCGCCGCTAAATTAGCGGCTAAGCTTGGCGGGCAAGTTCTCATTTCTGATAGTGCTGAAGAATCTGAGTTGCAGGAACAGGTTGGTAAATTAAAGAAATTAGGCATTCCATTCGAAGCAGGAGGTCATTCAGAGAATCTATTGGAATGTGATTATCTGGTTCTTTCGCCAGGCGTTCCGCTTAATATTGAAATACTAAAAAAAGCACAGAAAAAAGGGATACCGATTTTTTCTGAAATTGAATTTGGCTATTGGGTTTGCAAGGGAACGATTATTGCAATAACTGGTTCGAACGGTAAAACCACAACTACAACTTTGATTGGTAAAATATTTGAAGCCGCTGGATACAACACATTTGTTTGCGGTAATATAGGTCTTCCGTTTTGTGAGGTTGCAGATAAGATAAACAAGGATGATATTGCGGTAGTTGAAATATCTACTTTTCAATTAGAAGCGATTGAAGATTTTAAGCCACACGTTGCAGTTATATTAAATCTTTCACCAGACCATCTTGATCGCCATGGTTCTTTTAATGCATATAAAGCTTTGAAATACCGTATTGCTGAGAATCAAACCGATACTGAATTTCTTGTTTT
>JAYEHE010000353.1:0-2224 GCA_034659415.1 Candidatus Zixiibacteriota bacterium
TAGTTTACCAATTGGAAGTTGATTCTATATATGGTATTTGTCGTAATAATGATGACTTAATAGTTACCGCTAAAAAAGATAACAATACGGAAATTTATTATTATGATTATAGCAAAGATGTATTTATAGAAGCTTTTGTTGTTAATTACATTTATGATTTTTCTCCTGTCATTGTTGATTTAGATAGGGATGACGCCAATGATTTAATTTTAGCAAGTTCTGATGGAACAATATCAATTGTTTCAATCAATGAATCACAATTAGATACAGCTGATCCAGAGCAGATTTTTTCTATTACAATTTCAGAATCATTTGCAGAAGAATATACAACCTCACCCGTAATAGGCGATATTGACCAAAACGGATACCCTGATATAATTATTGGTGGCAAAGGTTTGTTGTATGCTTATGATAATTTTTTACAACTTTTATCAGATTACCCGATAGAAATCAATGATAGGTTCTCAGATGAATATACATTTGCACCTCCTGTAATTGCAAAACTTGAGAATAGCAACGATGTGGAAGTAATAGCTCCTACATCTATCGGAAATGTTTATTCATTCTCACCGGACATCTCTTATGGATTCCCATTATCTGCCGGAGAAAGAAGCAATGGTTCACCATTGGTAATAAATACAACTGAAGGTCCGGCGTTAGGTTTTGTAGGTGATGATGGTTGGTTTTATTTATGGGATTTCTGGGCTGGTGAATTTGATGAGCAGAATGCGTTCTGGCCAATGGTCGGAGCAGACCCTTCAGGAAGCAACGCTTTTGATATGAGTAAATTGACAAACCCAACACAAACATCCAGTCTTATCCCTGATAATGATTACTATTGTTATCCCAATCCGGTAACGACAGGAGTAGCTAATATTCGTTACACTCTCGGGGAAATAGCAGATAATGTAAATTTAACAATATATGATTTAAGCGGTGAAGAGATTGTTTCTTTGGAAGGTTCTTCAAACGAAGGAGTTAATGAACTTCAATGGATCTGCAACAACGTTTCGCCGGGGGTGTATCGTTGTGTTATTGAAGCGGTTTTTAATAATCAAAGTGAAAATGCATTTACCGATATTGCGGTTATCAGATAACAGGAGATTTATTTTATGATTAGTTCACGTCATCTTTTGAAAATTTGTATTTTACAAATATTGCTGTTGGTATGCTTGGTCATATCAACTAATGCTATTGAACTTAAACAGTCATTTTTTGATAAGAAATTAAATGAAGTCAAATATAGTTCATCCTCATTTGGAGATGATGCTCAAAGTGGATTTTCATATAATGAACAACAAACTGGAGAGGTTGAAAACTTTGGAAATAAATCATTACAATATAAACATAAATCTCCCATGAAAGCATTTTTGCTTTCTTTGGCAGTTCCGGGACTTGGTCAATATTACTATGGGAGTAAAATAAAACCTATAATTTTTGCCGGTGTCGAAGCAGTTAGTTGGGTTATGTATTTTAAATTTGATGGTGACGGAAATGACTTAACTGATGATTTTATTATTTTTAATGATCAGCATTGGTCGCGAGATGATTATACCGCTTATCTGAATGCTTTCTGGGGAGTGACGTCGGATACTCTTATCAACCCAGGAGATATTACCCACCATTTGCCAACAACAAATACCCAGCAATATTATGAGATGACAGGTAAATATGATCAATTTGCGTGGGGATGGGATAATGCGACTATGAGTGATTTTACTCTTGATGATTTACTGGCGAACCCACATAATTTTTCAAGAATTGATCCTAATAATCCTGAGAGTATTCCTTTTTCAAGTAATCGTTTTGCTTATGAAACTATGAGGAATAAAGCCAACGATAAACTTGCTCAGGCAAAAAATATGAGTTATGTGGCAATGGTTAACCATCTGATATCTGCTTTTGAAGCATTTTTTACAACAAGAAGCCATAATGAAGATTTAAAAAAAGCTAAGAATGAATTTGCACACTGGAAAATAAAAGCATCTCTTAAATCTTCTTATACGAAGTACGATACACCTTATTTAAATATAACCTTTAAACTCTAATTTGATGATGCTAAAAAATAAAATATATATTGTTATTATAATTTCTCTTTTGGGTTTTAACTTAAATGCTGTTGAAATTAACGAAGGACCGATACAAAAAGAATTTAGGCAGTCTTTAAATCAACCTCTGTTTGCAATGGCAGAGGGATTTGATGATTTCAGTTCAGAGTATAATA
>JAYEHE010000354.1:0-2224 GCA_034659415.1 Candidatus Zixiibacteriota bacterium
TAACAAGCGATGCTCTACTTGTTTGGCAATATTGTGCCCTTCTCTTACAGTTAAGTCAGGGTCAACTACAATATGAATTTCAACTAATATTAAAGCTCCGGAAAATCTGGCTCTTATATCATGTGCTTGTTTAACGCCTTCGATTCTTTCTGCATGTTGCTCTATTTTAGCTAAAATTTCTTTGTCCGGTGCAGTATCAACAACTTCTTTTAAGGCTGACCAAATTAATGACGCACCAACCTGCATGATTAATAACGAAACAATTATAGCCGCAATGATATCTGCTAAATAAAATTTAGGATTTATGTAAACAAATAAAACACCTATTAGAACAGCAACGGAGCTAAGAGCATCGGTTCGATGATGCCAGGCGTTAGCCATAATAACTGTGCTTTTAATTTTTTGCCCAACTGAGCGAGTGTACCAGAACAAAATCTCTTTGGAAATAATACTTCCGGCGGCGACATATATAACATAGATAGAAGGGGAATAGAAATTGTTTTCAGTGATTTTAATAATAGCATCATATATAATCCCGATACCTACTGAAACCAAAAAAAATCCGACAATCAAACTTGCAATTGTCTCTATTCGTCTGTGTCCAAAAGGGTGGTCTTCGTCCGGATCTTTTCTGCCCCACCGAATACCAAGTATAACTATCAGATCACTAAAGAGGTCTGATAAAGAATGCACTCCATCAGCTATGAGGGCTTGACTCTTGCCAATAATTCCCACCCATAGTTTAAATACAACTAAAGCAATATTAATAAACATCCCCGCTAAAGTTACATTAATTCCTGATTTTGTATCTTGTTCAGACATAAATTATTTACTCATATTTATTTGTTCAATATAAGTTAAAGGAGCCCAAATAATTATCAAGTTGAAAATTTCAATATTGTTTTCTGAAAATTGTAGTTGTAAAAATGCAATTTTCCATTATTATATATAAAATACTATTATATTATGAAAAATTACTTTAAAATCATACTCGGTCTTTTGTTAATTCTAACTTCAACTGTTAGTGCCGGTGAATATTATCTGAAATTTAATATCTCCAATCGGTCTGAGCTTGTGGAGATTACTAAATTAATTTCTATCGATAATGTTGTTGGGGATACTGTTTATGCTTACGTCAATGATAATACTATAATTAATTTTGAAAAACTTAATTACACTTATGAAATATTGCCTCATCCCGGAAGTTTAATCTCTCCTAAAATGTCATCGGATAAAGTTGATATTGCTGTCTGGGATGTTTATCCAACTTATACAGATTACGTGGATATGATGTATCAGTTTGAAACTGATTATCCATCTATTTGCCATGTCGTAAATATCGGGTCAACAAATCAAGGAAGAGCACTGCTCTATATCAAAATATCTGACAATGTCGCTTCAGAGGAATATGAACCGGAAGTAATGTTTACTTCGACTATGCATGGCGACGAAACTGTCGGTTATGTTTTGATGCTCAGAATGATAGATTCTATTTTGACAACTTATGGTGCTGATGCTGAAATAACGGATATGGTCAATAATATGGAAATCTGGATAAATCCTCTGGCTAATCCGGATGGAACATACCATACAGGAAACAGCTCTGTGAGTGGTGCTATAAGAGGTAATGACAACTGGGTTGATCTAAACCGAAATTTCCCTGATCCGGATGATGGTCCTCACCCTGACGGTAATTCTTATCAAGTTGAAACAGTAGCAATGATGAATTTTTCAGAGAATAAAAATTTTGTTATTTCAGCTAATTTCCATGGTGGTGCGGAAGTGGTCAATTACCCTTGGGATACTTGGTCAAGGAGACATCCTGATGATATCTGGTATCAGGCTGTTAGTCATCAATATGCTGATACAGCCCAAAAATATAGTCCTGCATCTTATATGAATGGTTTTGATGATGGTATTACCAATGGATATGATTGGTATTCAATTTCCGGTGGACGACAGGATTATATGAATTATTATAATGGATGCCGCGAGACCACTATTGAACTATCAGATACAAAGCTACCCTTAGCCAGTCAACTTCCTGCTTATTGGATTTATAACAAGCAATCACTTTTTGAATATTTAAGACAGGCATTATATGGCATCAAAGGTTTAGTAACCGATTACTCAAACGGGCTTCCGGTTATGGCGACAATTGAAGTGCTTGGTCTTGATATCGCACAGGATAGCTCCATAGTTAATACTGATCCGGATGTAGGAG
>JAYEHE010000355.1:0-2218 GCA_034659415.1 Candidatus Zixiibacteriota bacterium
ATCAACATTATAAGTCACTGAATCGCCAGCGTTTAAAGCTGGCGAAGTGGCAAGCAAATTAAACAGGCTATCAGGTGTAAATTTCGGATCAATTGATAAGTTTCCGTTCAAATCTGTTTGATCCCAAATATCTTTGTAGTCCCCTTCTTTATTATTCCAAACAATATTATGCCTGAAATCCCATTTTGACCAATCACCATAATTCCAAACCCCATAACAGGGACAGACCCAATATTCACGCCAACCATTGCCGGTTATTATGTTATTCATAATCCTTCCTCTGCTGCCAGTCCCCCAAGGTGCAACCCCACAGTTGCCATTATGATTTACAACATTATTAGTAATATCCATAAAGGAATGTCCGGTTGCGATAATACCCCAACCGAGATTTTCATGAACAAGATTATTTCTGGCAATAACCCAACTTGTTCCGAAAGCTCCTATCCCTTTCCAAAAACCTCTGATTTCATTTCGATATGCATTACAAGTAGCGTCCCAGGTAACACCAATTCCTGCTCCGCGTCCATCTTTAATCAGACAGTCAGTAATAACAGCCAATGCACCTCTATATAATGCCACCCCGTCCCAGCCATTGTTGATAATATTACAATCCATGATTTTCAGTTCCGATTGTTCTCTTCCGAAAACGCCGCCAATACCAACAACAACTGAATCCAGACGGTCATCATTATTTATAATATCCAAATTAATAATTTCAACTTTTGATTTTCGAGCAACAATTCCAGCATCGGTAGCATTGCCGTTTACATCACGTTTCCCGCCTGTGATTGTTAAGTTCATTATTTTGGAATTAGGAGAATTTTCAAAATAAAAACCGTATCCGGAATTAGTTATAAGAATTGTTTCTGTACGGCTTTGACCAATTATAACCAAAGATTTATTTTTTAATATAAAACCATAACTGGCTTCTACATCTGTTTGATGGTTTTGGCAATTGCCACATAGCGGTTCTATGAAAAAATTTCTTTTTGATTTGTAAGTACCTTTTGAGATAATCAAAGTGTCATTATTTTGAGAATTATTTATTTCTTTCTGTAAATTATCTGGTAGTTTCACGTGGATAGTTTTTCCATGAATTGATGAAATTAAAAATAAAAGAGTAATTAGATAAATTGAATATTTGATAACCATAATTAACTCCAAAAATAAGTTTCACATCAATATCTAATTTAATATATTCTTATGTAAGTAAAAATTTATAGTAACGTCAAAAAAAATGAACCATAAAAGAAGTAAACCAGTTGTTATTCTATCTTCAAGGCAACCGATGTTTCCGTCGGGGAATAATCTTTGGGTCAAAAACAGCCAACTTGCAGTCAAGTGGATTAAAGAAAACAATCATACCTTGCTAAGCTCAACAGGCATGTCAACCTGGGACTTGGTTACTGTCTTAGGGCAATATTATAAAATCCCTATGACTCTTTATGTTCCTGCATATGACATGTCTGATTATAGAAACCGCAAAACAAAGATTATTAATGATTTTGAGTTAGATTTTGATTCGGTTTCTTTTTATCCGATTTATCCTGACTCAGAAAAACCGGATAAAAAATATTTTCTTCAAAAACGAGACCATATAATATCTGAAACCGCAGATATTATCATTCCAATCTCTTTTAGAATGGGTGGAAATATTTCAAACATTATTAACCAAAATAAAAACATAAAAGAAATAAATTTCGACTTTATTACGGAATACGACAATAAAAGAAAAGTGCCTTTTTATAAGTTTGAACAACATAAAATTAATTCCCGAATTTTAAATTTTGATCAAAACTATTTTATTCATTGGACGCGAACTTTTAATAAGAGTTGGCCGAATGAATCAAGATTCAAATATTACTGTGATGTTGCAAACAATGATCACTATCCCCGTTCGGCATTTGAAACATTAGATAGAATTATTTACAGTAAAAAGATAATTTCTTCTGATAAGAATATGCCTGAAAATAGAAAAACAGTTTCTTTTTCTGCTTTATCACCGGTAGATATTATTCCGTTGATACGATGGCGGGCAAGATTCAAGCAGTTTTCTTTTGAACCTTATGGTATTGGCATCAAAAAAGAGATAGCTATAAAATACAACATTCAACCTGTAATTTATTACGATAAACAACTTCCGATCAAAATAGATGGTGACCGATTATATCTTACGCAATCTATCGGAAAAATCACTGATTGGCGGCATGAGAAAGAG
>JAYEHE010000356.1:0-2211 GCA_034659415.1 Candidatus Zixiibacteriota bacterium
CCATTTCCAATCTAATAAATTGCCAACACCCAAAATTTCCCATTTATCATCACTCGTTTTTGTATAATACTCATTATTAATAATCTCAATAATCATGTACAGTGAAATATATGCATAAGCAAATTGAATATCAGTCTTTGCATCATTTAGCAACGAATAGGCAAGAGGTAATTGATTCTTGATTTCATTAACAAAATTCGAGGGGCTATTGCTATTCAGATTTAGAAAAAGTTGTTGGTTATCCTTATAAATATCTCTCAAATAGCTTCTTTTAAAGCATTTTTGAACATCATTTTTGAAATTATAAAAATGCTTTTTAGTTTCGCTTATTGAATAATTAAATTCAGGGGATTCCTTAATATAGTATGATGAAACTCCTCGTTCTAATGCTGCATTGATGTTCCAAATTTTGTTTGATGCAGTTGATATTATGATTTGATAACCTTCATTCGCTTTTAAATATTCGTCTATTAGTTTGTATCCTGAAAATTCAATTGGTTTCATCATTTCATTGTCAATATCTTCTTTTTCGGGATTTAGCCTAAGGTCAATAATTATTAAATCCCAAACTTTTCCTATATGACTTTGGCATTCTGAATAGAAACCATCAAAATCATGAAACAATTTCGTTTCCTTGTTTTTGTATTTTGCACTATCAATAGAAACAAAGTCACTTCCTGCTGATTTAAAAATGCTTTTCATTAGGACTGCCCAACCCTCATCTGCCTGGTCATCAATAAATAAAATCTTTTTTTTGCCGCATTTAATGGGTTTAAGGTCAATAAATACATCTTGTTTAAATGTATCATTGTAACATATTAAGTACTTTGCATATAGAGTTTTCAAATAAAGAGAAATGGCATTGTGCGAAAATATTTCTTCACGTAAACCGGCTACTTGTGCAAGTTTAAAGCAGCCCCATGCATTCACAATACTATGTTTACCTGTACTTGCTTTTTGCAATATTTTAAGTTTATTCAATACTTGTATATGATAATCTTTAGGTAAACAAGGCTCTGCTACCTCTATTGTGTTTTTGATTTCTTCCGTATCGAATGTAGAAAGATATATACCTTTTGTAAATAATAGATTCTGGGGGTTATTGTCAGAATCAAAATTATTTTTCCTTAAAATTACCTCAGCATTAAAATCTGATAATAGAATAATCGGAATCAATCTTTGGTTTATGCTTAACTCATAATTTAAGCGAATATGCAAGGCGATTTTTAATCCTTCCGTGTTGATTGGATTATCAGTTGGAATCGAAACGGGTATTATCAACTTTTCAATTTTATTTTCTTTGAATAGATGAGTTATCCAATCGTGTATTTGACTTTCGTTTTCAAAAGTTGGCAATGAAAAAATATGGTCTTCGCTAAATATCAATTGTTCTATTACACCTTTAATAAAGGGTTTGTAGTCTGAAACTATGTATGCTTCTTCCATTGTTTTATTTTATATGGTTATTAATTTCCTTGATAATTTCATTTTTTGATAATTGACTACTCTTCCATTCATTAATTGTTTCTTTGAAAGTGTTTTGAGGATATAAAATTTCCACTCCTTTTTCGATGATATTATTATTATGAAAATACTTAATGTCTGTCATTCTAATTTGCATAAGCATATTCTGAATTATAGATAACATTTCTTTTTCTTTGAAATTTTGCCCCCAAAATAAAATTTTTAATTCAATGTTATTATTTTCGATGAAATAATCGAGAAATAGTTTTAGGTTTGAATAAAAAACATATTTGTCAATTGTTTTCGCATCAAAATTTGTATTTAAATCTCGACTAAATTCTATTTTTGGTATGTTTAAAGAAAGTACTTTACTTATTAGTGATTTTTTAATCTCAGTATTGTCTTTATCGTTTAAGGGTGTTTTGTTTATATTATAAATTTGAAGGGTTTTGTGAATGCAAAATAGATTGCATTGTTTTACTTCATCTATTAATTTATTTAAATCAAAATTTGTGATTTTATGATAAATTTTGCAAATATCTTTATATTGTTTTATTTCCAAAAATCCAATATCATTATATAAATGTCTTTTATCAAATGTATCGTCAATAATTATTATCATATCAATAAAATTTTAAAACATGTGTAAAGCCTTTTACTTTGTTATTATCAGCAATAGGAAACACTTTGTTGTATTCTTTTTCATTATCGGTTAAAATAATTTTACGAAAATATCCATTCGTAAAA